>JAQGMD010000369.1 GCA_028292565.1 Burkholderia sp.
GCGGCTGTTGCCATTTGTTTCTCCTTCACGTGATGGAAAAAATCAAACTACGAGGTTGGAAACCCTCCCGGCCCATCGCGATGGTCCAGGCGGATTATTCATCGGCACAAGCAAGCTACTGTTTGCGCTAATGAATTTGGCACCAGCTGAACTGCTGCATCCCCTCATTGATGCAGCACTTCAGCCTCTTTTGGCTACGCCTCTCTTTTCGCAAACACTGTCACACGACAGTAGCGGAGGTCCTTGCAGCGTCGCTTAATGAGCGCGGCTGCAGCCGTAGCCAAAAAAAACGCCGACAACAATGCCGGCGTGGGAATACTCTTTCGGAAAAACCAACAGGTTTTTCAGGGAAAAAGCCGCCTCGCCCGACACAGTCAGGTTCAGCGGCAGAATCACAGAAGATCGATTCTTTCGTCTACTGTCCATCAAATTTGGTTAGAGCCTTTCAATTTTGCAGTCTTCCGTCATTCCGTCTTATCGTTTTCGATCTGGCGACTGCAATCTGTCTCACCACCGGATGGACCTCGCATTCTCGATACGAGGTCCCTACATCTTGTTTTATTCCCAGTTCAGCGCGCCACCGGTCTGATATTCGATCACACGCGTCTCGAAGAAGTTACGTTCCTTCTTCAGATCGATCATCTCGCTCATCCACGGGAAAGGATTTTCTTCCTGCGGGAACATCGGATCGAGACCGATCTGTTGTGCTCGACGATTTGCGATGAAGCGAAGGTACCCTTTAAACATCGTCGCATTCAAACCAAGCACTCCACGCGGCATTGTATCCTCAGCGTAGCGATATTCCAACTCTACTGCTCGTAAAAACAACGCTTTGATCTCTTCGCGGAACTCTGGAGTCCAAAGATGCGGGTTCTCCATCTTGATCGTGTTGATCAGATCGATCCCGAAATTGCAGTGCATCGACTCGTCGCGCAGGATGTATTGATACTGTTCCGCCGCACCCATCATTTTGTTCTGACGGCCGAGTGCGAGGATCTGCGTGAAGCCGACATAGAAGAACAGGCCTTCCATCAGGCATGCGAACACGATCAGCGAGCGCAGCAATGTCTGGTCAGCTTCGACAGTGCCGGTCTTGAAGTTCGGGTTGGTCAGCACGTCGATGAACGGGATCAGGAACTGATCCTTGTCGCGGATAGAGTCAATTTCGTTATACGCGTTGAAGATCTCGCTCTCATCGAGGCCGAGCGATTCGACGATGTACTGATAGGCATGAGTATGGATCGCCTCTTCAAACGCCTGGCGCAACAGGTACTGGCGGCATTCCGGCGCCGTGATATGGCGGTAGGTGCCGAGCACGATATTGTTGGCCGCCAACGAATCGGCGGTCACGAAGAATCCCAGGTTACGCTTGACCAGGCGGCGCTCGTCTTCAGTCAGGCCGTTCGGGTTCTTCCACAGCTCGATGTCGCGCTGCATGTTGATCTCTTGCGGCATCCAGTGATTGGCGCAGCCGGCCAGGTATTTATCCCAGGCCCATTTGTATTTGAACGGGACCAGCTGGTTCACGTCGGTCTGGCCGTTGATGATGCGCTTGTCGGCGGCATTCACCCGGCGTTCAGTGACTTCGCCTGCAGCAGCCGGCTTGGTGACCAGGGCCGGATGTAATGCCACATCGCTGAAGCCTGTGTTCATCGGTCGCGCTGATGATGGCGTTACCGATGCCAGCCCCGGAGGTGAAACCGGAGCGGGTTTTACGGCAGGTTTTTGTTCGTCGTCCCAACTTAACATATCTTGATCGTCCTTACGGGTATTGTAGTAGCACTTACGTTATCTGCAAGTAAGCGCAGTAATGTTTACTGCGCTATGTCACACGCGATAACGTTCACTGGCAAGCTTCGCACTCTTCAAAGCCGGGATCACCCGGGCGCATCATGCATGCAGGTCCTGCCAAATCATCGGTTGCGGCCGCTACCGGTGCTGCGGGCGCAGCGTGGCCGACGTTGCCCTGACTTCCGTCCGCGGATACTGCGTTGAGAGCGCCGGCCTTGGTGGTCGATTTCTCCGCATGGGTGGCGCCGATCGTGCGCAGGTAATACGTGGTCTTCAAACCACGCAGCCAGGCCAGCTTGTAGGTTTCGTCGAGCTTCTTGCCGGAAGCGCCGGACATGTAAATGTTCAGCGACTGCGCCTGGTCGATCCATTTCTGACGACGTGATGCGGCTTCCACCAGCCATTTCGGCTCGACTTCGAACGCGGTTGCGTAGATGTCACGCAGGTCTTGCGGAATGCGGTCGATCTTGGCCAGGCTGCCGTCAAAGTACTTCAGGTCGGCGATCATCACTTCATCCCACATGCCGCGCGCCTTCAGGTCGCGCACCAGGTGTGCGTTGATCTCCGTAAATTCTCCGGACAGGTTCGACTTCACATACAGGTTCTGGTAAGTCGGCTCGATACATGCCGAGACGTCGATGATGTTGGAAATCGTCGCGGTCGGCGCGATTGCCACACAGTTCGAGTTCCGCATGCCGTGTTCCTTGATGCGGGCACGCAGCGCGGTCCAGTCCATCGACTCGGAAGTATCCACTTCCAGATAGCCGCCACGCTCTTCCGCCAGCAGCTTCAGCGAGTCCTGCGGCAGGATGCCACGATCCCATAGCGAACCGCGGTAGGAGCTGTAACGGCCGCGCTCTTCCGCCAGTTCGGACGACGCCCAGTAGGCGTAATAGCAGACGGCTTCCATCGAACGGTCGGCGAATTCCACCGCATCCATCGACGCATACGGTACGCGCATCATGTGCAGGCAGTCCTGGAATCCCATGATGCCCATGCCGACCGGACGGTGGCGCAGGTTGGAATCGCGTGCTTTCTTGACCGCGTAGTAATTGATGTCGATAACGTTATCGAGCATGCGCATTGCCGTACGGATTGTCTTTTGCAGCTTGACGTGGTCCAGCTTGCCGTCTTTCATATGGGCCGGCATGTTGACCGATCCGAGGTTGCAGACCGCGATTTCGGATTCGTTGGTGTTCAGCGTGATCTCGGTGCACAGGTTGGAGCTGTGGACGACGCCGACGTGCTGTTGCGGCGAACGGATGTTGCACGGATCCTTGAATGTGATCCATGGGTGGCCGGTTTCGAACAGCATCGACAGCATCTTGCGCCACAGGTCGAGGGCCTGCACCTTTTTGAACAGCTTCAGTTCGCCGCGGGCGGCCTTGGCTTCATAGCCGAGGTACGCTTCTTCAAACGCGCGGCCGTACTTGTCATGCAGGTCCGGAGCATCGGACGGCGAGAACAGGGTCCACTCGCCTTTTTCCATTACGCGCTTCATGAACATGTCCGGAATCCAGTTCGCGGTGTTCATGTCATGCGTGCGGCGGCGGTCGTCGCCGGTATTCTTGCGCAGGTCGAGGAATTCCTCGATATCCATGTGCCAGGTTTCCAGGTAGGCACAGACTGCGCCCTTGCGTTTGCCGCCCTGGTTAACAGCGACGGCAGTGTCATTCACCACTTTCAGGAACGGAACCACGCCCTGCGATTTGCCGTTGGTGCCTTTGATATGCGCGCCGAGCGAGCGGACCGGGGTCCAGTCGTTGCCCAGGCCGCCGGCGTATTTGGCCAACAGCGCGTTTTCCTTGATCGCTTCGTAAATGCCGTCCAGATCGTCGGCCACGGTCGTCAGGTAGCAGGACGACAGTTGGGAACGCAGGGTGCCGGAGTTGAACAGGGTCGGCGTCGAGCTCATGAAATCGAAGGACGACAACAGGTTGTAGAACTCGATTGCGCGCTCTTCGCGGTTGATTTCATTCAGGGCCAGGCCCATCGCCACGCGCATATAGAATGCCTGCGGCATTTCAATGCGGGTACCCTCAATGTGCAGGAAGTAGCGGTCATACAGCGTCTGCAGGCCGAGGTAGCCGAATTGCAGGTCGCGATCCGCCGTCAGCGCTTCAGCCAGTTTTTTAAGGTCGAATTGCGCGAGCTTGGAATCGAGCAGTTCAGCCTCGATGCCCTTCTTGATAAATTTCGGGAAGTAGTCAATATAGTGGGCCTGCGCGTCGGCTTGCAAAACTTCCTCGCCGAACACTTCCTTGCGGATCGTGTGCATCAACAGGCGCGCGGTCACTCTGCCGTACGCCGGGTCTTTCTCCATCAGCGCGCGGGCAGCCAGGATTTCGGACTTGTGCAGTTCCTCGACCGGCACACCGTCGTACAGATTCTTTACGGTTTCAGCCAGGATGGCGTCGGCATCCACATGCTTTTCCAGCCCGATACAGGCGGAAGCGATCAGATTGCGCACCTGGTTCAGGTCGAGCAGCCGGCGCTGGCCGTTTTCGGTGACATGCAATTGCGGCGCATCGGGAGCGGTCTTCGATTGCTGTTGCGCACGCTCTTCCATGCGCTTGGCGCGATACAGCACATAGGCGCGCGCGACATCGTGCTCGCCCGAGCGCATCAATGCCAGTTCAACCTGGTCCTGGATATCTTCGATATGGAACGTGCCGCCGCCCGGTTGACGACGCACCAATGCCGACACGACGCTGGAGGTCAACTGTTCAACCAGTTCGCGTACGCGGGCGGACGCTGCGCCCTGTCCGCCGTTCACTGCGAGGAAGGCTTTGGTGACCGCGATCGAAATCTTGGATGGCTCGAATCCGACTACCCCGCCGTTGCGGCGGATGATCTTGTAGTCGCCGAGACCGGCCGATAAAGTTGCTGCGGTTGAGGAGGCGCCATTCGACGCAGGGACCAGACCGAATTCGTTGGTGGATTTGACAGAAATTTCTTGAGTAGAGTGCATCTAGCCTCCTGGGACCGTGTTGTTGACAGCATTGCAGCTGTTTTAATCTGGTTGTTGATCAGAACCCCGGATTTCACCGGAGTTCACGCAGACATCCACATTGTGCTTGCGCTTACGTGATCGTCGCTGCCCGCCCTGAGCAATACGCCGCACTGTTCATTTCAAAAGGACGAGCTGTTCGCAATATCAGCCGACACGCGGCAGATTTGCCGCAATGTGGTTACTTCCCGAACAGCTCCATCTGATGAACCGCACACTAGATATAGTGGTTAGTGGCGCGATTTGCACTAATTCTAGTACCGCGCTGACGAGTACGCAATATTTTTTTTTGAACAAAAGTGATGCCTGAGTGATTGACTTTTTCAAGCGATGAAGGGAAAGCGCAGTGCGCGTGAGGGCTGGGCAGCGGTCTGCGGATGCTGCAACGACTTCTGGTAACGTGCCCAGTCGAAGTGTGGACCAGGGTCGGTTTTGCGTCCGGGCGCAATGTGCTCATGTCCGGCCACATCGGTGAGTGGATAGCGCGCTTGCAGCGCATGGGTGAGCTCGACCAACCTGTCATATTGAATCGCTTCGAAGGCTGCGAAGTCGGTGCCTTCAAGCTCGATGCCGATTGAAAAATCATTGCATCGTTCGCGACCGCAAAACGTGGAGAGGCCGGCATGCCATGCGCGGTCATTGGCCGATACGAACTGCATCACGACGCCGTCGCGCCGGATCAGGAAATGGGCGGAGACGCGCAAATTGCGCAACTGGTCGAAATAGGGGTGGGCCTCGCAATCGAGCCGGTTGCCAAACAGATCGGCAATATACGAACCGCCAAACCGCCCGGGAGGCAAGCTGATGTTGTGGATGACGAGCAGGTCGATGTTCGTGCCCGCGGCGCGCACATCGGAGTTTGGCGACGCCTCACGCAGCACATTGCCGCACCACCCATCATCGCCTACAGGGAATCGACTCACTCGCCCCCCAATCATTCCGGTTCCAGGATGGAGAGTCGTTGCATGCGGTAACGCAGCTGGCGTGCGCTGATGCCCAGCAGTTCCGCCGCCTGGCCCCGGTCGAAACCCGCCCTTGCCAGCGCCTGCCGGATGATTTCGCGCTCAACATTGTCGAGATGGCCAGGCAGCGCACTGGACGACGCCTTGTCGGAGAGGGAAGGCTGTGGCGCGGGTGCCGGCACCGGAGTTTGCGCAACCGGCATTTCTGCGCTGGCGGGGCTTGGAACCTCATGCGCCGGACGGCCGGGATCGCCCGGCGCCCCAACAGGTCTCAGCGCCAGGTCGGCAACCTCGATCACGCCGTCATTGGCGAATGCCAGCGCGCGTTCCAGTATGTTTTCGAGCTCGCGCACATTGCCCGGAAAAGCATAGGACCGCAATGCTTGCAACGCGCCGGCGGAGAGAGTCGCGCGTGTTCCCGGCGATGCGAGCCGCTGCAGTATCGCATCGGCCAGCAGGCCGATGTCATCCAGGCGTTCCCGCAATGGCGGCAGGCGCAATTCGATTACATTCAACCGGTAATATAAATCCTGGCGGAACTTCCCTTTCTCGACCCACTCGGCCAGGTTCTGATGCGTGGCACTGATCAGGCGGACGTCCACCGGTTCTTCGACGGTGGCGCCAATTTTGCGCACCCTGCGCTCCTGGATTGCACGCAGCAACTTCACTTGCATGGGTAGCGGCAGGTCGGCAACCTCGTCCAGCATCAGTGTGCCGCCGTTTGCGGCCTGGAAGAATCCGTCGCGATCATCCGTGGCGCCGGTGAACGCGCCTTTGCGATAACCGAAGAATTCAGCTTCCATCAGCGCTTCGGGGATGGCGCCGCAATTCACAGCGACGAAAGGCTTGTCGGCGCGCGCGCCATGCGCATGGATGTCGCGCGCGGCGAGTTCCTTGCCGCTGCCGGACTCGCCGGCAATCGCGACCGGTGCCATGCTTCGGGCCAAGCGCGCGATCTGCGCGCGCAGGTCCTGCATGATGGCGGATTGCCCCATCAGGCGCGACGCAAGCACAGCCGACTGCCCGCCGGCGGGAACCGTCCCGGCCACGGCCTTGGTGCGCAGTGCCGACTGCACCAGCAGGCGAAGTTCATCGAGGCCCACCGGCTTGGAAAGATAATCGAAGGCACCTGCCTTAAGCGCGGCGACCGCGTTGTCGGCGCTGCCGAAAGCAGTGATCACCGCGACCGGGGTGTTCTTGTAACCGGCCGAGATCTCCCTGACCAGGTCGATGCCCAAGCCATCAGGCAGCCGCATATCGGTCAACACCAATGCGTATTCGGCCTGCGCCAGATGCTTGCGTGCCGCTTCAAGACTTGCGGCACTGTCAACATCCAGTCCCATTTTGACGAGCGTAATTTCCAGCAGCTCGCGCAGATCGGCTTCATCATCAACAACCAGGATACGGGGTGAAGTCATACTGATAATCTCGTTGTTTCGGCCACGCGCCCCGGGATCAGACCCATTCTGGCGCCGCAAATGTAATCACGAACCTGCCGCTCGGCTCACCCGGCACTTCATGCAAAGCGTCGAGACGATATTCGTAGTCGAGCATCGCCCCGTTATTCAAACACAATTCGCGCGCGACGTAGAGCCCCAGTCCGGTGCCTTTGCTGGATGTCGTATAAAACGGCTCGAACAAATGCGCACGGACCGCCGGCGTGATCGGCGGGCCGTCATCCTGCACATGAAGTTCCAGGCGTCCGCCTGTATCGAGCAACAGGTGCATGCGAATGCTACCGTTGCGGCCGCTTGCATAGCGCAACGCATTCGATAGCAAGTTCACAACGACTTCGCGCAAATGCAGCGGATCGAACCTCACCCGGAATGACGCCATATCACCGGCCTCGATATAGTCCGGGCCCAGGGCATGCGACTCGCGGAACTCGGCCAGCAACTCGGCAAAAAACGGCGCCAACTCGAGGGGCTCTTTCGACGACTGCGCCTTACGCGACAACCTGAGGATATCCTCAATCATCCGATTAAGCCGCGTTACATTGTCCCCTATGATGGTCAACAGGCGGGAGTGCACCGCGTTGGCGATGTCTTCCGCCAGCAGGGAGGCGGCATGCGAAATGGCGGACAGGGGATTGCGCACTTCATGCGCGATGCTCGCGGTCAGCCGGCCCATCGACGCCAGCTTCAGTTGCTGCGCCTGGTTCTCGATTTCGGTGACGTCCTGCAGGAAAATAACCGCCCGCTCCTCGCTCAACCCGGCACTCTCGACCGTCTTGAAGCGCAGTTTCAGGTGCGCGACCGGCTCACGGCGCAACTCGCGGCTGACCGTCGACCCCTGTAACGCCACGATATCGTCTCCGGGCTTGACGATCACGAACGTGGTCGACCCGGATTCCGTCGATGCCTCGTCGGCGGACCGCGCGGTCCAGCTGAAGAACCCATCCGCAATCGGACCCAGGGATGGCAGGTCGGTCAGCCCGAAGCGCGGCTGGCCATACGGCACCGACAAGCCGAGCATGCGTTCGACCGCCGGATTGCCGGCAAATACGCTGCCGTCCTTACCCACCACCAGAATGCCGTCGTCCATGTCGGCAATGACAAGGCGGTTGATTGCCTCCTGAACCTGCAAGTCGCGACCGCGTTGCGCCGCCAGGTCTTCTTGTTTGATGAGCCGGGCGGCAAGGCGATTCATGACGAAAACCGCGGCGAAGAATGCCGCGCAAATCAGTCCGGCACGCGACACCGACGCATCCGCAGCGGTGTGGAGAAGCTGGTATCCGCTTTCCGTCAACAAAACAAGCGTCACCGCGGAAACGAAAAACAATGCCAGCACCAGGGGTGCCAGGATCGCGCCGCCGGCGAGGGGGAACAGGTACAGGATGGCCAGTCCGCTGCGTGCGCCGCCGCTGGCGATATACAACATCGAAATCGCGGTGATGTCGACTGCGACCTGGATCAGCAATTGCAGGAGGAAACGTTTCTGCCAACGCATGGAGAGGATCGCAAAGCCGCCCGCGATGCCAAGATAGATGGCGCAGGTTTCCCAGCGGATGAATTGCCCCTCGACGCTGCTCTCTTTCTCGGGATTGAACAGCAGGTAGACCAGCAATACGGCAGCAATGACGATGCGCGTGACGCTGTAAGTCTGCAGCGTACGCCAAAAAGTCTCTGGAGTTGAGCTGGAAATAGGGTTCGCGATCGGCATCATGGGCAGCAGTCTATCCCATCAGGAAACAGCGCGGCAATGCAGCGTTTCAGTTTGGACCAACTCTATGCGTGCAGACGCCGGTGCTCGTCACTGCAGTAGGCGGACCCCTGGGAATCAACCACGGACTCCGACACAGGGATATGGACACCGCAATGCACACACTGCACCATCGGTTCGATCTCGCCTGCTTCAGCCTCCGCCGCGACAGGGGGCCGCGATGCCTCGGGCCGTTTCAGGGTCTTCTTGCTACGCATCAGCCATGCCACGATCGCGAGCCCCACCGCCACCCAAAGCAGGATCTTCACGCGAACCCCCGGTGCAATACCACTTCCATCACAAAGCGGCTGCCGACATACGCCAGCAACAACGTGGCAAATCCGGACAGGGTAAAGCTGAGCGCGGTCTTTCCTCGCCAGCCACGCAAATAGCGCCCGGCGAGCAACAGGCCAAACAGCGCCCATGAAAGCATGGTGAATATGGTCTTGTGGTCCCACTTGAACGCGGTGTGGAACACCTGCTCCGAAAACACCACGCCGGACAATACCGTCAGAGTCAGCAGTACGAAGCCAAACGCGATCAGCCTGAACAGCAGTTTTTCCATCGTCAGCACGGCGGGCAGGCGGTCGATGGCGACTGACAGCCAGCCGTTCTTTGCGGCGCCCGGCCGCGTATGCAGTTTCGACTCTTGCAGTGCCATCAACACCGCATGGAAGGCGGCAATCGTCAGGGTGCTATACGCAAGAATGGAAATAGCGATATGCCACGGGAACAGGGACGACTTTCCTGCGAGTGGCACCACGCTGCCCGGAAACAGCACCGGCAATATCACCGCGGCCGCCGCCGCCGGCAGGACCAGCACGCGCAGGCCGTCCAGCGGAAAATTGCGATTCTCCAGCCAGTAAGCGGCAACCGATATCCAAAGCGTCGCCGACAACACAACGGCAAAGCCGACGCGCAAGGTCCCGGGCGCAATCATATCCGCCGCCAAAGCCGCGCCGTGCAGTACCCAGGCAAGCGCGGTGCCCAGCGAAATGGCAATGCGCCATTGCGATGGCACGACTGCGCAAGCGATATAGAGCAAGGCCGCCAGGACGAATAAGGTTGTTTGCATTGCGCGACATGATGATGGACAGGCCTTGAGTTTACACCATGTGATTCCCGTTAAACGGCTTGACCGCGCCGATAAAGGTTGTCGTGATGGAAACGGGACACGGCTTCGGCATCATCCGGGGCTCGCGCCGCGAGGCAAGGCGAGTGTGCCTCATCGGGTAAAATGGGGCTGTTTCCGCCGCATAGCCCGCCCCCCCTGCGGACATGCCTCACTTCTTGATAATTCATATCCATGCTCGACAATCTCACTCAACGCCTCGCCAAAGTCGTCAAAACCATGCGCGGCGAGGCGCGCCTCACTGAATCCAATACCGCCGAGATGCTGCGCGAAGTGCGCCTGGCATTGCTGGAAGCGGACGTAGCTTTGCCCGCGGTGCGCGAATTCATCGCACGCGTGAAGGAAAAAGCGCTCGGCGAAGATGTTATCGGTTCGCTCACACCCGGCCAGGCACTGGTCGGCGTCGTGCAGCGCGAACTCGCCTCCCTCATGGGCGGCGACCTGGGTCCGGAAGCCTCGCAACTGAACTTCATGACCCAGCCGCCGGCGATCATCCTGATGGCCGGTTTGCAAGGCGCAGGTAAAACCACCACGGTGGGCAAGCTTGCCAAATACCTGCGCGAAGAGAAAAAGAAAAAGGTACTGACCGTTTCCACCGACGTGTACCGGCCGGCGGCGATAGGCCAGTTGCAGACCGTCACCGGACAGGTGGGCGCCGATTTCTTCCCGTCCAAACCGACCGACAAGCCGGTCGATATCGCACTTGCGGCACTCGATTACGCGAAAAAGCACTATCACGACGTGCTGCTGATCGACACCGCCGGCCGCCTCGGCATCGACGAAGCAATGATGCAGGAAATCGCCGCGCTGCATGCGGCGGTCAAGCCGATCGAAACGCTGTTTGTGGTCGATGCGATGCTCGGCCAGGATGCGATCAACACCGCTAAGGCATTCAACGATGCGTTGCCGCTGACCGGCATAGTGCTGACCAAACTGGACGGCGACGCCCGAGGTGGCGCGGCGCTGTCGGTGCGCCACATCACCGGCAAGCCGATCAAGTTTGCCGGCGTTGCCGAAAAGCTCGATGGCCTGGAAGCCTTCGACCCCGACCGGATGGCAAACCGCATCCTCGGCATGGGCGACATCCTGGCGATGGTTGAAGAAGCCAGGAAAGGCGTGGACGTCGCTGCCGCACAGGAACTGGCGCAAAAGATCAAGGTCGGCGGCAAGTTCGACCTGAATGACTTCAAGGCGCAGCTGGGTCAAATGAAGAAGATGGGCGGACTATCCAACCTGATGGACAAGCTTCCTGCGCAATTGCAGCAAGCCGCAAGCGGCGCCAACATGGACCAGGCGGAAAAACAGGTGCGTCGCATGGAAGGCATCATTAACTCGATGACGCCGCAGGAGCGGTCCAAACCGGAACTGATCAAAGCCTCGCGCAAGCGCCGCATCGCGACGGGCGCCGGCGTCCAGGTGCAGGAAGTCAATCGGATGCTGTCGCAGTTCGAGCAAATGCAGTCGATGATGAAAAAGCTGAAAGGCGGCGGCATGATGAAGATGATGCGCAGCATGAAGGGCATGATGCCCGGCATGCGCTAACACCCGAAGCCGCTCCCTGCAATGGGGCGTGCGACAAAGCCGTGTGGAGACGCTCCGC
>JAQGMD010000005.1 GCA_028292565.1 Burkholderia sp.
GAGCAGTCGCGATAACAGGGAACGTGCAGTTCGTTCCCCTAAGCCAGTCATTTGGTTGAACTCGCCTCGCGTGACCGGACCTGCCGCGAAGACATGGTAAAGCGGGAGAATCGCCTCAGGTCGTATATTTTTGTCGTGCGCCGCCCGGAACGTGATGAGTGCCTCAATGCGTCGTTTCATTCCGTCCAGCTCGAGCATGCGCGCCATATAATTCACTTGGTCTTCGCACACCGAAAGAAAAAATTTGACCCATTCCGTTAAACCGGCGGCCGTAAGGTTGCCTCGTCCGTCCAAATCACCGCGCCGAGGGGCATCAGCATTGTGCAAGTAGGCGTAATAGCCCTCCCTGGCTCGTGCAAGTCCCCTACTCGGCGACCATAGTCCATCCGACAGCGACCATAGGGCACATTGGCTCTGGAGTCGCGTGGCCCGACCATTTCCATCGCGGAATGGATGCACCCAGGTTGCACGATGATGGAGGCAGGCAATTGCAATGAGCTGGTTATCCCAACCCATTGGTTTTGCATACGCCTCATCCATCCGGGCAAGGAATTTAGGCAGCGACTCAGCTACTGGCGGGACATGTCGTCCCACCTCAACAGATTCTTGTCGTACTTGCCCTGGGATGACGATGTGGCCATCATCAATAGTTCGGTCGGCTTCCGAAAGTCGGGAATAGAGGGCCGCATGTGCAGCGATAAGAAAGTCTGAGGTTAGCGCTGATTCGCCAGCGATTACTCGATCTTCAAGCTCTCGCTCCGCATCGATATGTGCGATCGCGATGCGCTGCAGTTTTGCCACGTCTGGCCTTTGAGAAAAATCGTGACGTAACGCCTTCTCAATATTTAACGGATGTGTTCCTTGCCCCTCGATTCGGTTGCTGTAATACGAATTCATCGAGCGAACGAGTTCCCGAACAGCTGCGCGTGCAGACGGATGAGCAGCGGAGGTGAGGCCCAGCCCAGCTTGGGCGATGCGAGCCGCTTGGGCGTAGAGCTCCTCTTTGTTGATTTGTGGCAACATTGGCTCGAACTGATGGGGTGAGTCGTACATATTTGCCGATTTATTTGCCGGGGATTTAGACTTATAAGTCTTTGATTTTACCCGGTATTTAAGCTCAGATGGAAGGAAAAAGAAAGAGAAAATTGCCGACTTCGATGCCGCTATTTATACGTCACACCAATGCCACGTTCTTGTGCAAACCAAAGCACACCCCATCCCACCACGCCGACCACCCAAACGTGTGCCAGCGACGGCCACACCCGCCGGCACACCAGAGCCCTTCCCGGCTCGTATCGCTCCGATGAACGCCCAGGTTGCAGAGCGGCCGTTCAACCATTCGGACTGGGTATTCGAGCCAAAGCTCGATGGCTACCGGGCCACCGCATACATCAACGATGGCAAGGTCAAGCTGCTTACCCGCGGCGGACACGACTACTCGTCCTACTTTCCGCATATCGTGCAGGACCTGGCAGCGCGCCCTAGCCCACCCATGGTGATCGATGCTGAGCTGGTTGCGTTTGCAGGCGGCCAGCCATCATTCGAGGCGCTGCAGGGACGAGTGAATAAGCGCAGCGCGGCACACAGGAAAGATCCGGCGCAGTGCGTGCTGTTCTGCTTCGACATCCTGCACCTCGCCGGCATGACCACTCGCGACCTGCCCTATATCGAACGCCGGCAGATGCTGCTTGGCGCAGTGGCATCGAACGACCTGATACAGATCGTGCATACGGAGGCGGATGGAGTGGCGATGTACACCGCAGCGCTTGCGATGGGCCTGGAAGGAGTGGTTGCCAAGCGCAAACAGTCGCCCTATAGGCCTGGGGTGAGATCGCCGGATTGGCTGAAGATTAAGCCGTCAAAAACCGCGAAACTGCTGGTCGTCGGTTACCTGCGGAACCAGACCGGGCTGACGAGCCTATTAGTCGGGTACCGGCATGGTGGCCGACTAGTCTATACCGGCCGCGTCTCCAGCGGGCTGACGCTCAAGCTGTGCAACGACCTGTTGACGGTGCTGCAACGATCGCCGCAGATTGCGCCGCTTTCCAACCGCGCTGACGCGGTGTGGGTAGCCCCTTCTCTGGTCGCTGAGGTTCGCTACTACGAAGTAACGCAGCAAGGCCGGCTCAGACATCCGGTATTCGTCCGGTTGCGGGATGACATAGATCCCGAGAATATCGATTCTTCTACTAGTTGAACACTGCCCGCCCGCATTCCGTACAGCCGAAGCGATGATGCATGCACGCGAGCCAGAGGTGTTCGCACTTGGGTGCGCATCCAAAAGCCAGCTCCATCTGCGGTGGTGATTCTCGACCTCTGGGTTCATTGTTTATCTATGAACTAAAAAACAAGGACCCGCGACAGCGGAATCTCAAACGAAGCCGACTACATAATGCTCGCTCGTCGTATTGAAGCGGCGACAGAATTGGAGTCACGGTTTTTTGTTGAAATTAAAGTCCGGAGAGAGTCTCCGCTGCGATGGTGATCTTAAAAGCAGTTCGAGGTCGAGTTCAGCCAACGTCGCGGGCCCAAACCTTTGCCCCGGAATCTCCTTGATGATTTCCGTATGCCGATAAAGCAGTTTTTTCATTTATCCACGCTAGCCGCCCTCAAGCAGATCCACCGCTCCCCGCCTTTCAAGCGGTACGCTCCGCCTTTCCCCAAGGTGAACCGGCAGCCCCATCTTCCGCTTTTCGAAAGAATTCTCATGTCCAGATAGCGCTGCGGGACAACAGTTGCGTCCAAGGATGGTTCTTGCCGCGTGGCGCCGAACTGCTGACGGAAGAGCAATACGCCGAAGCGAAAACGCGCTTTGAAGAGGCGAAGAACTCCTATAAGAAGCCCCGAAAGCGCGCACCTCGTACAGCAGGGTAAAGCTCGGCGCACAGTGAGCGACGCTCATTTAAGGCAAACATCAGAAACGAATCCGGAACCAATTGCGAGCTCGCATCCGAAGTCCAGATTCAACAGCACCGCATCGTTACCGCGACGGGAGCGCACGAAAGATAACGTCCCCGTCGCTGTCATCAGCCTTGGTGTTAACGGGGATCTGCTCGTTCTCGTTCTCAAAGAAGTAGGCGCCGGGGCCGAGCCAATCGTATTTGTTATCGCTATGGTCCAGGTGCGAGATGCGGCCGCTTACCAGATCATCACGGAGAGTGACATCGCATCCATGGTAGGCCAGAATGAAATGCCCCGCCCTCACTTAAAGCGCGGAGCAAGGTGACCGGCCTTAGTCAAGATGCCGGCCTGGCGCATAACTTTTCCCGTTACCGCAGCCGAGCGGCGATACGGATTATTGGGGGGCGTTGTCACGGCTCCAACTTTGACACCGTGATCTTTCGCCAACTTTTTAACCACAACCGAATAGGTTTCACTCACGCTTGGTCCCCCGGGCCTTTTCACCTGAGAAACGGGTGCCGTCTTGCCCACAACCAAAGCGGACTTCTTGGCCGCTGGCTTCTTCGCCGCAGCTTTCTTGGCCGGAGCAGCTGTTGCGTTGTCGGATGCCTTGGGTTTAGTCATGCCGTATTTTCTCACAGGAGGACACTCTTTTTATCCCACCAAACGACAAACGTTTGCTTATCGCACCGTGAGCGGTGTGAACACTTTTTGACAAACTAATAGGTGGACGAAAAAGCCGTGGTTGGCACAGCGAAGATTTGCTTTGCTTCGCGCGTTAGAGGATGGCAACCCGCCTCAGAGCGTCGCAGCCATTGCGAAATCATAGCGCGGACGAAGTAAGCCTGTCATCGACGGAACGTTACATGCTAGCCTTCGCGCGGGTCGTCGGAGGCCAACACCAAGATATACGAGCCTCGTCAGGTGCCCATTGGCAAAGACTGTCCTGCGTTTTCTCCGCTTGTGAGTAGCCCTCGTGCTCAAAACATTGCTTGGCCGCGAAGGTCGCCCCACACTTCGCGCG
>JAQGMD010000019.1 GCA_028292565.1 Burkholderia sp.
GGGCGACTTACTGCTCCACCAGAACTATTTCCCCAAGCGCTACCTAGTCTACCCGCTCGGCACAAGAAGCATTAAGCAGTTGTAAGCGCGCCCGCCATGGGCCGATATGCGTTATGGCGTAATCGCCGAAAGAGGCAGAGCACTTCAGCTTCGGTTTCAACTTCAGCTTCGATTTTCCGAAGATTTAAGGCTCGACCCTTTCCCAGAACGGCTTGCCCTCACTCTTTCCTCGGCCCAGGCCGATACCTCGCTCTGCACCAGGGAACGACAGTCGCCGCCAATGCCGCACTTTACCAGTGATTGCCGAAAGATCAATACGGGGTTCCCATTTTCGACGGCAGCGACCCGGGATTGCGGCGCGTGTATGGTGACCGCGTGGCCGAAGCCGAAGTCACGAAGGCGCCGATTTCGCAAGGGCGTGCGCGTCTGGGTTGGGAAGCAATGCGAGAACGGTTCGAACGCCAGGTTGATGTGCTGGCGCATGGCCATACCAAAGAGGCGTGGTATCGGGGTTGGCGTGATGGCCATACTTGCCGATAAGTCGCGCCGATGCCAGAGATGATCGCGCAGCGTCGAAGCCTCCCAGAATAGCTGGGTCAGTTGGGTCCGCCGCAGCGTGACGGGCTCCCCGGTGGAGCCGCCGGTCGAGATGTCGAAGGTCTTGCCATGCGCTCGGGGATAGGTGTCGGCCAGCAGGTCATCGAAATGAAGTTGCAGATCGTGGCGTGTCAGCAGCGGGATCGCATGCCATGCCGTCACATCGGCCGGTAGACGATCCCGGTAGAAGCGGCAGTGACGGCGCGCATGCGCGAGGAGTTCGCGCAACTGCAACGACTGCCGTGCGCGTAAAGCGGCCTCGGACAGCCATTGGCTGCGCTCCATCTGGAACAGCAAGGCCAGGAGGGTTGCCTGGCGTGAGCCGGGAATCGGCGGCCAGACAATGCCCGGAACGCGACCCGGCAGCAAATCGGGCAGCTGCGCACAGGCCTTTTGCTCAGTCATCACCGTGCGGGGTGGTCCGCGTCACGTTGATCTGCGCATTCATCGCTCGCGCCCCGACTCATGCCAAGCCTTCTGCACCGGCGAGAGCAGGTATTCGGCGACGGTACGGTCGCCCAAGAGGATTTCCGCTGCCGTCTGCATACCCACCGACAAGGAATACTGGCGGCCCTCCATTTCCAGTGCGTTGGCGTCGAGCGCGACCAGCGCCTTGTAGCGCAAAGGCCGCTGGCCATTCGCTACCAATCCCTTGTCGCGCGCCTCCTCCTCGCTCTGGGCATCAGCGCTGACATGCTCCACGGTGCCATGCCCCATGCCATACTTCTGGAACGGGTAGGCCGCGAACTTCAGTTTGACGAGCTGCCCCGGCCGCACGAAACCGATGTCCTCGTTCGAAACCCAAACCTCAACCTTGAGCCGCCCTTCCTGCGGCACCAGGCTTGCGAGGACGGTACCGGGTTGCACCACGGTGCCTGAAGTGTGCGTGGCCAGATCCTTGATCACGCCATCCTGCGGCGCCTTGAGTTCCATCAGCGCGCGCCGATGCTGTTGTTTTTCCAGTTCCTTGCCCAGTTTGTCGACCTGACCCTGGGCTTCGTTGCGCTCGGCATGCAATTGGCGCAGGTAATCAGCATCGATCTGGTGTAGTTTCTTTTGCGATTGCTCCGTGCTGGCTTGGGCCGAAGCGATCAGGTGTTCCTGGGTGGCGAGCTCCTGCTCCTTCTCGATGCGTTCGCGGCGCTTGTCGCTGCCCATCAAGGTACCGGCAAACCCGTCCTTGACCAGTTTTTCGTAGGCTTTGTCCTGCTCTTTATAGTAGGGCAGCACAGACTCCAGTCGCGTCTTCTGCTGACGTGCGGCAGCCAGTTCCTGCTGCGCCTTGTCGAGCCGGCTGCGCTCTTCGGCCAACGCCGCCGCCAGCGCGTCGCGGTTGGCCTGATACTGCGCGGCCACTTCGCGCGCCAAAGCCTGCGGCGCGTTCGATTCAGGCCGGAAGGGCTGTCCCGTCAGTTCGGCATCGATGCGGGCAAGCGCCAGCCGTTTGCGGACGTGTTCAGTCATGATGGATTCCAAATCCGCTTCGGTGATGAGCGCGTCCATGCGCATCAGGGTTTGCCCCGCGCGCACCCGGTCGCCTTCGCGCACCAGGATCTCCTTGACGATGCCGGCTTCCGAAGGCTGCACGATCTTGAGGTAAGTCGCGGGAACCAGCTTGCCGTCCGCCACGGCCACGATGTCGAGCTTGCCCACCAGCGCCCAGACAAGCAAGAAGGCGAGCAAGGTCAACAACGCCCACAGCACGCGCCGCCCCTGCGGGGGGGGCGCCGTCTGCTGCAAGCGGATGAGCGGCGGATGAAACGCTTGGTAATCGGTTGCGAAATGCTGCACAAAAGACTTTAATGAAGGCATGCCGGTGGTTCCTCCTGTGGTTTTTGGGCATATCTGCCTACGAGCCAACAACGCCGTCGGCGCGTGGTCGGCGACCAGCAGCGTAGCAGAGCAAAAACCTCGCGGCGCTAATAGAAAAGCCCGGACGGGTGACATCCGGGCTTTGAGATTCGGGACCTGCTGACGAGGAGCCGCCGCAATCCCTTAGACCTCCCTTAGACCCCTGGTCCAAGGTGTTGGGAGCGTGCTGCAGTTCGGGGGCATCCAGACAGCAACGAAACGTGCTCCCCACAGAAAGAAGCTCGCGTTTGACACTGACTTACTACGGCAGAAT
>JAQGMD010000031.1 GCA_028292565.1 Burkholderia sp.
TCGCCGCTGATGGGCTCGAACCTGATCATCACCGTCTTCGCGGTGGTGGTGATCGGCGGCATGGGTTCCATCATGGGCTCCATCCTGACCGGGCTGGGCCTGGGCATCATCGAGGGCTTGACGCGCGTCTTTTATCCGCAGCTGTCGGCAACCGTGGTGTTCATCATCATGGCCATCGTGCTGATGATCCGGCCGGCCGGACTGTTCGGCAAAGAAAAGTAATCGGAGAAGGCTATGAACAAGAAAATACTGTACGGCGTCGCTCTGCTGCTGGCCCTGGGTGCGCCGTTTTACCTGTACCCGGTGTTCCTGATGAAGGTGTTGTGCTTTTCGCTATTTGCGTGCGCCTTCAACCTGCTGATCGGTTTCACTGGACTGCTGTCCTTTGGACATGCGGCTTTCTTCGGCGGGGCCGGCTACATTACCGGCTACGCCATCAAGTCGCTCGGCCTGCCAACCGAGATTGGCCTGATCCTGGGCACCGCGTTTGCCGCAATCGTCGGCTTGTTGATGGGATCGCTGGCAATACGCCGGCAGGGCATTTACTTCACCATGATCACGCTGGCGCTGGCGCAGATGATCTTCTTCGTCTTCCTGCAGGCGCCATTTACCGGCGGCGAGGACGGCTTGCAAGGCGTGCCGCGCGGGACATTGCTGGGCACGATCGATCTGGGCAACGACATCACGATGTATTACCTGGTGCTGGCCATTTCGATTGCCGCCTTTGCGCTGATCGTGCGCACCGTGCATTCGCCGTTCGGGCAAGTGCTCAAGGCCATCAAGGAAAACGAGCCGCGCGCTATTTCCCTGGGCTATGACGTCGACCGTTACAAACTGCTGGCCTTCGTGTTGTCAGCCGCGCTGTCGGGCCTGGCAGGGTCGACCAAGACCGTGGTGCTGGGTTTCGAGACGCTGACCGATGCCCACTGGACCATGTCGGGCCTGGTGGTGCTGATGACGCTGGTGGGCGGTTTGGGCACCATCGTCGGTCCCATCGTCGGCGCCATTGTCATCATCGCACTGGAGAACAAGCTTGGCGACCTGGGCGGGTTCTTGGCGCGTACCACGAGCGTCGAGTGGTTCAATACGCTGGGAGACTCGGTGACCATCGTGACAGGGCTGATCTTCATCGTCTGTGTACTGGCCTTCCGCCGCGGGATCGTCGGCGAAGTGAGCGAGTTCTTCATGCGAAGATCGAATGGGGTGCACGCGAGAGTGGACAAAACACGCACATCCATGGCTTCACCCACATAAACACGAACCGGATGCGCCATTTGCGAATCTCATATCCATTGTACTGACAGTGACCGTACCCAAGGACTAGGGCGTGTCGTCAATTGCATGTGTTCAAGTTAGCCAGATTGCTGCTGCTGCGAGATGGATGGCAGCGAGAAAATTACGAGCGGTCTTGTCATAGCGGGTTGCAATGGCTCTGAACTGCTTGAGCTTACCGAAGAAATTCTCGATCAGATGCCGTGCGCGGTACAAGTGTTTGTCATAGAACCGCTGGTTCGTGCGATGGCGTTTCGGCGGGATGACCGCGGTCTTGCCGGCCCGAGTCAATGGTTCAAGTACCCGTACGTCGGCGTCATACCCTTTGTCCGCCAGGAGGGTGTTTGCATTGATATCAGGAAGAAGTGCATCGGCCCCGTCCAGATCACAGGCCTGGCCGCCGGTCAGATGGAACCCCGTCGGGTTGCCCAAGGCATCAACGGTCGCGTGGATCTTGGTGCTCAACCCACCTTTGCTTCGTCCGATTGCCTGGTCCTGGTCTTTTTTTAACCGCGCCGGCACTGTGCTGATGCGCACGAACGATGGTGCTGTCAATCATGGCGTATTCATTGTCAGCATTGCTGGCCAAATGGGCAAACACCACCTCCAGGACACCGCTTTGCGCCCACCGGCTAAACCGCCGATGCACATTTTTCCAATCGCCGAACCGTTCCGGCAAATCTCGCCAGGGAATACCCGCGCGATATCGATACAGCACTGCCTCGACAAAAAGCCGGTTATCTCGCGCCGTAGCCCCCACCGTTTCTTCACGTCCAAGAAGTAATCCCTTGATGACATCCCATTGATCGTCCCGCAGCGCATAACGTCGTCCCATTCACCGGCACCTCCTGTAGCCTGACAAAGAGATGCCGATACCACCTGATCGTTCAAACAGGCACAAAATTACCCCTGTCAACTGACGACACGCCCTAGTTCCGGTCTAGAGTAGAAACTTCTGGTTCATGATCGCAGGACGCTGTCTGCCGTTCATGTCGTAACCGCCATGACAAAATCTCATTCCTATCCTACAAATTGTCGGTTGTCGTTGTTCTGAGTCGGGTAGAGAATTCGTTTCGGGCGATTGATTCAGTTAGTGATAACCAGACAAACACCAGCGCAAGCGCCGGTTTTGCCCGCTTACCGACGAGGACTACTGCTCGTGCCGCCGCAAGACAGCACGGACCTCCGGCGCCCAATTCCTAGGGCGCTGCTTTGGATCATGCCCGGGATTGGACATTTTTCAATGAGCGAGGCACGTGAGTCCTTCCTAAACCATCTGCTGCCGATGCTTCAGCAGACAGAAATTTTGGAGAGTCAAAAATGAAAGTCGGATTTATCGGACTGGGACGCATGGGTTATGCCCGGGTCCCCCATTTATTGCACAACCAAGTTGAGCTCATCGTCTACTGCATTCAGCCCGCTGCGGTGGAAAGACTCGTCACGCAGGGAGCCGTGTGCGCAACCACTGTGCAGGAACTCGCAAGGTGCGTGGATGTAGTCTTCACCATGCTACCCGGCCCCAAGCAGGCGCGTGCGGTGGTTCTGGGTGATTTGGGCGTACTCAGCGGTCTTCGGACCGGCGCCTTCCTGGTCGAGCTCAGCACTATCGACACCGATACCGTGGACGAACTCGGCCGTGCAACGCGGGAGAAGGGTGTACGCTTTGCCGACGCGCCGGTGGGCCGCCTGGCCGTGCACGCCGACCGGGTGAGTCGCTATTCATGCTTGGCGCCGCAGAGGCAGACCGCTCTGAGCTTGAGGTCGTGTTGTTGAAGACGGGCAGCACGGTACTACACTGTGGGGCACTTGGCTCTGGCACGCGCATGAAGCTGATCAATAACCTCATGGAGCTTTGCTACTGTCAGCTCAATTCGGAGGCCCTAGTGCTAGCAAGTTCTCTCGGCCTTGACGTGCGCAAGACGTTCGAAGTTCTTACGGGTACGACGGCCTCGAATGGCCAGCTCAAGAAGAAGTGGCCAGTCAAGGTGCTCAAGGGCGATCTCACTCCGGGGTTCGATATCGTGCTGGGTTTCAAGGACTTCACCCTGGCATGCTTGGCCGCCCAATCTGCGGGGATTTCGCTGCCCATGGGGAACGTCGCACGCAGCTTGTTCCAGCTTGCCCGGCATGCTGGAAAGGATGGTCAAGACACATCGTCCATGACTGATTACTGGGCAGAGGCTAACGGGCAGGTTCCCATTCATCTATAACGCCCACTGCATGCGTCAAACTAAGGAGACATCGTGAAACGGTTCGCATCATTGGAGGATCCTGGGCTCCGGCCTGCTGGCTACGTCACTGGTCCCAGCCGACCAGCCCGGCAAGGCGATCCGTTCGAAAGCTCGACCCAGATGGGCCCACTGAAGAACCGGCGTCGGCTGGAGTCGATCGACCGCATGGTGCAGGACGCAAGGCAACGCGGCTTGAAGGTGGCCACAGGGGGCGAGCGTATTGGCGCCGAGGGATTCTTCAATAAGCCGACCGTCATCCTCCAGCCCACGGTCGACAGCGTCGCGGCCAACATGGAACCCTTCGGTCCGGTCACGCTTATCAGTTCATTCGACCAACTTGACGAGGCCAACCGGCTACCGTTCGGCCTGGCAGCCTATGCTCATACGAATCACCTGCCACACGCGCACCGGCTTGCACGTGGAATAGACGGTGGAGTGGTCTGCATCATCGAGTGGCAAGCCTCACTGCCCGAGACCCCGTTTGGTGGCCACAAGGACAGCGGCTTAGGATCAGATGGTGGTATCGAGGACATACAGGAGTTCCTGCGTATCAAATGGATCCGGCAGGGGGAAGCATCGTGAGCAGCGTGTCGTCCATGCCTGAACTCATCGGTGTAGGCGTCATGGACGACGGGTATGTGCCGCAACCTGCTTCAGCAGCTTGGGCTCAAGGTGTATGTGGCGGATATCAATGTCGAATACATCACCCGCTTGGCAGCGCGTGGCGCGATCGCGTCTCCCATCAACGGGCTGCGTGAGATGGCGGGTTCCATATTCCAGTCGTTGTCAATAATCGATCACTTTGGGAATGTGTGCTTTGGCCACCATCCGCTGCTGACCATGGACGATTCGATCAGCACTGTCGGCGACATGAGCACCAGCGATGTCGTGCTCACGCAGGCCTCATCGAAATGCAACGTCGACCAAGGAAGTTCATGCCAAGGTTATCGCAGCGCCACTTTGCATCAAGCATAGAGCGGGCGCACCTTTAGTCTTCTAGATTTCAGCGCCTATTTCAACGGCACGCTACATAGCATAATGTTTAACAACCAATGCAACGGAGAGATGATGACTAGCATTCAAGAGACAACAAGCGATACCGCACGCACGATAGCTGCGGACTGGTTGGCACGTTTCAATGCTGCCCTGAAGGGGGATAACCCCGCCGACCTCGGAAGCCTTTTTTGCACGGATAGCCACTGGCGAGATCTTCTTGGCCTGTCCTGGAAATTTAGGACCATCAGTGGGCGAGAGACGATGACTGGCGTTCTTTACAATTCGGTCAGGCAGAGGCAAGCACATACGTTCGAAATTGATACGCGTCGACACGCTCCTCAGGAAGTCCAACGTGCGGGAGAGCCCGTGGTCGAGGCGATTATCCGCTTCACGACGGCCGTCGGCGATAGCTCTGGTCTGGTCCGGATCAGGTCTGGGAACGGCGCAGACGGGGCCCCCCAGGCATGGACGCTGCTGACGGCGCTCGGGAGCATCACTGGTCACGATGAAGAGACGGTTCGCGTAAGCCGAGAGGAGTCGCCCTACGAACGGGACTGGCATGGGCCAAACTGGCTCGATCGTCGTCGCGACGCCCTGCGCTATGACGATCGCGACCCGACCGTACTTATCGTAGGGGGTGGCCACGCCGGCCTCAGCGCTGCCGCTTCCCTGAAGGCTTTAGGCATAGAGACTCTAATCGTGGATCGTATGGCACGGATAGGGGACAACTGGCGGCTTCGGTATCACGCACTAAAGTTGCACAACATGACGCCGAGCAATCATTTGCCTTACCTACCGTTTCCGTCGACCTGGCCAAACTACATCCCTAAGGACATGATCGCGAACTGGTTGGAGTTCTACGCGGAGGCACTGGAGATTGACTTCTGGACCAGCACGTCTTTTGAGGGTGCGACATACGACGAAGTATCGGGCCGGTGGAAGGCGATGCTTCGGTTGCAGGATGGATCCGTGCGAGAGATGCGCCCCGCCCACATCATCTTGGCCACAAGTGTCCGTGGGACACCGAATATCCCTAATATTCCGACGCTGGAGAAATTCACCGGAAAGGTGATCCATTCCAGCCAGTTCAGTAATGGCGCGGACTGGAAAAATAAGAACGTTATCATTTTTGGGACCGGCACTAGTGCCCACGACATAGCACAAGACCTTCATGCTAATGGCGCGGCCGTGACTATGGTGCAACGCAGCCCAACGGATGTAGTGAATGTCGAGCCGAGCGCGCAACTCTACGACGGCATCTTTTACGGAGAAGGTCCTTCAATTGCGGATCGGGATCTGATCAGCGCGTCGATCCCCTTGGCCGTCCTCAAACAGTCGCACAAGTTGTTGACCGCTAAAGCCCGTGAGCACGATGCACCGCTGCACGAGCGATTAAGACGCGTTGGGTTTCGGTTGGACCTGGATGAGACCGGCTGGCCTCTGAAGTTCAGACAGCGCGGTGGTGGCTACTACTTCAACGTTGGTGGGTCCGACCTGATCGCCAATGGAGAGGTCGGCCTCGTCCAGTATGACAACATTGAATCCTCCAATGCCGACGGACTGACGCTAAAGACCGGAGGCAAAGTCGCGGGCGATTTGGTGATATTGGCGACAGGTTACAAGGGACTCGAACACGTTGTTGCAGCCATGTTCGGTGAGGAAATCGCGCAGCAGGTCGGCCCAATCTGGGGCTTTGATGACCCGACGCAGGAATTGCGCAACATGTGGCAGCGCACAGCGCAACCGGGACTCTGGCTCACTGGTGGCGCATTCTCGCAGTGCAGAAACTTCTCGAAGTATCTTTCCATGCAGATCAAGGCCGTCGAATTGGGATTGTTGCGTAAGGCGATGAACGAGGAATAAGTCTGCGCTCAAATGGCCTTCATACCATTGTCGTGCAACTTCCAAGTTCTTAAGGCAACGCTGAACAAGTAAACGAGGAAGGTTGCTTAAGCGTTAGAGACGTCATTAACAATAACCCAGCGTAGCCTTATGTAGTGGTCTAATTTGCCCGGACACCTCGATAGGTGGACAATCCACCATCCGAGGAGATTTGCATGACAAGGCAACGCCGCAGTTTCGATCCTGGCTTTAAGCTGGAGGTCGTCAAGATGATTCAAGAGCAGGGGCTCAGTGTTGGGCA
>JAQGMD010000085.1 GCA_028292565.1 Burkholderia sp.
GGCCCTGCGCATCGAACAGGCGCTTGGCCTTGCCGAGCTTTTCCGACGATACGCATTCCATAGGCATGTCCAGCGCGGCTTCAATCTCTGCCTCTACCGAGTCCGGGAGCTTGTTGCCGGATTCGGAAAAGAACTTGATGCCGTTGTCCTGATACGGATTATGCGAAGCCGAGATGACCACACCGGCCGATAAACGTAACGCGCGGGTGAGATAGGCGATCGCCGGCGTCGGCATCGGGCCCGCCAGCGTCACGTCCACCCCTGCGGCTGCAAATCCCGCCTCAAGCGCAGCTTCCAGCATATAGCCGGAAATGCGTGTGTCCTTGCCGATCAACACCGTGGGCTTGCCTGTGCCCGACGCAGCGCGTGCCAGCACCTTGCCGGCGGCATAGCCGAGTCTCATCACGAAGTCAGGAGTGATCGGTGCGTCGCCGACCCGGCCCCGAACGCCATCGGTGCCGAAATATTTGCGTGTCATGTTGTTCTTCCCCTTTTATTGCGGTCGCCTGATCAGGCGACCGCTTGCCAAACCTTAAGCGCATCGACTGTTTCCGCCACATCGTGAACCCGCACGATGTGTGCGCCATGTGCCGCCGCAGCCAATGCGGCGGCAATGCTCGCTGCCAGCCGCTGCTCTACCGGCTTGCCTGTGATGACGCCGAGCATGGATTTGCGCGACAGGCCGGCCAAAACCGGCACATTGAGCTCAGCGGCTATTTTTCCGATGTTTTTCAGCAGCGCGACATTATGCTCCAGTGTCTTGCCGAAGCCAAACCCAGGATCGATACAAAGACGACTGCGTTCGATGCCTTCTTCGTCCAGTGCGGCGATACGCTCGCGCAGGAAGCCGGTCACTTCTCTTGTTACGTTTTCATAGTGAGGCTTGTGTTGCATGGTCTGCGGGTCGTTCTGCATGTGCATGATACATAACGCGCAGTCACTCTCTTTGACCGCACTCAACGCGCCCTCCGCCCTGAAGCCGTTGATGTCATTAATCATGTCGGCGCCGGCGGCCAGCGCCTCACGCATGACTTCCGGCTTGTTGGTGTCAATCGACAACGGTTTTCCGCAGTCGCGCAACGCATAGATTACAGGCATGACGCGACTGAGCTCTTCTTCCAGCGGCAGCGGTGGCGTGCCGGGGCGAGTCGATTCGCCGCCGATGTCGATGATATCGACCCCTTCGGCGATCATCTGCTCCGCATGGGAAAGAGCGAGCTCCAGTGAACGGAACTGGCCGCCGTCAGAGAACGAATCAGGAGTGACATTGAGCACACCCATGACGAGAGGGCGGAAATCCTGTTGGCCAACAGGAAAACGGTAACGGCCGAATTGCAGGTAAGCTTGATTCATCGGTTTGGTTTCTACAACGAAAAAGGGTGAGGATTTCTCCCCACCCTTATATAAATAAATCGCTCGAAAAAGACAACGATAACGCGGCGGCGTCAGGCCGGAGCAGGCGCATTCGGTGACACGCCGCCAGAGGTGCTGTCGGGCGTCTTCTTGACCGGCAAACCGGCCTTCGGAGGACGTGGCGGATTGCCTTGCATGATATCGTTGACTTGATCGGCATCAAGGGTTTCCCACTCGAGCAACGAGCGGGCCATGATTTCGACCTTTTCACGATGCTCTTCCAGCAAGCTGCGGGACAACGCGTATTGCGCATCCAGGATCGACCGGATTTCGGTATCGACCTTTTGCTGGGTCGCTTCCGATACCGTCTTGGATGTCATGCGACCGAAGTACGCGTCTTGCTCGCTGTCTTCGTAGACCATGGTGCCCAGGGTCGCGGACATGCCGTACCGGGTCACCATCGCACGCGCCAGTTTGGTCGCGCGCTCGAAGTCGTTTGAGGCGCCGGTCGACATCTGGCCCATGAAGATCTCTTCGGCGATCCGTCCACCGAACAGGATGGCGATTTCTTCCAGCATCTTGTCCTTGTACATGTTCACACGATCATGTTCGGGCAACTGCCAGGTCAGGCCAAGCGCATAGCCGCGCGGCATGATGGTGACTTTGTGTACCGGGTCTGCTTTCGGCAACAATTTGGCAACGACGGCATGGCCGGATTCGTGGAAGGCAGTATTGCGGCGTTCCTCTTCGCGCATTACAGCGGACTTGCGCTCCGGACCCATGACGATCTTGTCTTTAGCGTCCTCGAAATCCTGCATCTCAACCAGGCGCTTGTTACGGCGTGCGGCAAACAACGCTGCCTCATTAACCAGGTTGGCCAGGTCGGCACCCGAGAAGCCCGGCGTACCGCGTGCGAGGATGTCAGCCTTGACGTCCGGCGCGATGGGCACTTTGCGCATATGCACGTACAGGATCTGCTCGCGGCCACGGATGTCGGGCAGGCCGACCATCACCTGACGGTCGAAACGACCCGGACGCAGCAGCGCTTTATCGAGAACGTCGGCACGGTTGGTTGCGGCGATGACGATCACACCGGAATTCGCTTCGAAACCGTCCATCTCAACCAGCAACTGGTTCAGTGTCTGTTCGCGCTCGTCGTTACCGCCGCCCATGCCGGCACCGCGATGACGGCCGACCGCGTCGATTTCGTCGATGAAGATGATGCAGGGAGAATGCTTCTTGGCATTTTCAAACATGTCACGTACGCGCGATGCGCCGACGCCGACGAACATTTCAACGAAATCCGAACCGGAAATGGTGAAGAACGGCACTTTAGCTTCGCCGGCGATTGCGCGCGCCAGCAAGGTTTTACCAGTACCCGGCGGGCCGACCATCAGGACACCGCGGGGAATGCGGCCGCCCAGTTTCTGGAACTTGGTCGGATCGCGCAGAAAATCGACCAGCTCCTGCACTTCTTCTTTTGCTTCGTCGCAGCCGGCGACGTCGGCAAATGTGACGGTATTGCTCGCCTCATCCAGCATCCGCGCCTTGGAGCGGCCGAAAGAGAAAGCGCCGCCCTTGCCGCCGCCTTGCATCTGGCGCATGAAGAATACCCAGACGCCGATCAGCAACAGCATCGGGAACCAGGAGATGAATATCTGCGAAAGGAATGACTGCTCTTCCGGCTGCTTGACATCAAACTTGACGCCGTTGGCGATCAGGTCGCCGATTAACCCGCGGTCGAGATAAGTGACAGCCGTCTTGATGCGCTTGCCTTCCTGGGTGGTGGCGACGATCGTACGGTCCTCAATGGTCGCTTCCTTGATGTGCTTGGCTTTGACTTCGTCCAGGAAGTCTGAGTAAGGAATCGGCGTCGCGCCGCCGGCCAGTGTGCGACCGTCAAACTGTTTGAAGACGGTAAACAGCACCAGGGCGATAACCACCCAGATGGCTGCTTTGGAAAACATATTGTTCACTAGAACTCCTTAGACGCGGGCGCGCCCATTTACATGGCTTGTAAAAGTGATTCTACCCGCAATAACCAGCGCTTACTAGGCTGCAATTGCGGCTAAACCCCTGTGTATCAAGGGGGATTTAGCGTTCAAAAGCGGTTTCATGCCGGGTTTTTGAGTATTTTCCCCAGCAAAAAAATCTCTGAAGATTTGTCTTTGCTGGCCTTGGGCTTCTTGGATGTAACAACCTTGAACTCTTGCTTGAATTTTTCGACGAGCTGGGTATAGCCCGTGCCGTTGAAACATTTGACGAGCAAGGCCCCGGAAGGTTTCATGTGGGCTCGGGTGAAATCTATTGCCAAATCAATTATATGTTCGACGCGGGCAGCATCGGTGACAGCCACTCCGGACAGGTTGGGCGCCATGTCGGACAGCACCAGGTCGACCTTGCGGCCGGCCAGCAAGCGCTCAAGTTGCAGCAGCACTTCTTCTTCCCGGAAATCGCCCTGGATGAAATGGACGTCTGCGATCGGATCCATCGGCAGCATATCCAGCCCAATGATCATGCCGCTGACGCCTCCGCCCGCTTGCCCTGACAGCTTGTTGCGTATGTATTGCGACCAGCTGCCCGGGGTGGAGCCGAGGTCGATGATGACCTGCCCGGGCTTGATCAGCTTTTCACTTTCGTCGATCTCTTTGAGCTTGTAGGCGGCGCGTGCGCGATAGCCCTCCTTCTGCGCCAGCTTCACGTAAGGATCGTTGATATGGTCGTGCAGCCAGTTTTTGTTTAATTTGTTCTTTGCCATTCGCGTAGAATACCGTTTTTACGAGGTTAATTATGTTGAAACTTACACCCGCAGAGCGCAGTGCGCTTCGTTCGGATGCGCATGCGCTCAGCCCGGTTGTCATGATCGGGGAAGCAGGCCTGACGCCCGCAGTACTCAAGGAAATCGACGCGAGCCTGAATGCTCATGGCCTGATCAAGGTCCGCGTCTTTGGCGACGACCGCGACGCCCGCGTCGAAATGTATGACTCGATCTGCACCCAGCTTGATGCCGCCCCGATACAGCACATCGGCAAACTCCTGGTCCTGTATCGTCCTCAGAAAGAAGAGGAGAAACAGCGCAACGAAAAACGCGGCAAAGGTTTGCGTGAAGTCACGATCGTCAAGCCCAGCCCGAGCGGCACCAAAAAGCCGACAGTCACCAAAGTTCTGCTTAAGGGCAATGAACGGGTAACCCAGGGCGGCAACATCAAACGGGCCAAGGCGCGTCAGAAAAGTACCAAGAAGAGTCAGTTGGGCGGCTGATCCGGATGGTTTGCAGGGCGCATTGTCATGCGCCTCTCGTTAAACATCCGGCGCATCGCGCTGCGCGCTGCTCCACTGTCAATGCGACCTGACCACCAGAGCCACACCCAGCACGCTTTGAATCAGGGAGGTTGCGCTGGCAATTCCATGCAAAATCCCGAATTGGCTCCTGGCTTCAGCGGTCATCACACCGCTCGGGCTGCTGCGCGCAACTCGGCCATGAACGGCTGCAGCCCGAAATACCCAACCAACGTACATACCAACATGGCGCCCACGAGTCCCAGGGGCACCATGCGCTGCCTCGCGCCGAATTGATTAGCCGGCACCCGTGAAAGTGCGAACAGCGAAATGGCACAGGCAACCGGCAGCCAGTCCTCGATCCGGAATAGGCTGCCGGCGATCGTGCCCGCCATCATCCTGTCGGGCAACGTTGCGAACAAGGTGGGAACGACAGGATATCCAATTGTCCATGCTGCCGGCCCATAAAAATGACGACCGGCAGCCCGGCGCGCTGAGCCAGCGCCGCAATCAGATGTAGTGGACTTCGAGGACTTCGTATTCGCGTATGCCGGACGGGGCGTGCACTTCAATCGCATCCCCGGCGTACTTGCCGATCAGGGCACGGGCGATCGGCGAGGTGATGGAGACCTTCAGCTCTTTCAGGTCGGCCTCGTCTTCACCGACGATTTGATAAGTCACCTTTTGGCCCGACTCCAGGTCTTCCAGGTGTACGGTCGAACCGAACACGATGCGGCCTTCGGCATCCAGCAGCGTCGGATCGATGATCTGCGCAGCGCTCAGCTTGCCTTCCAGTTCCGCGATGCGGCCTTCGATAAAGCTCTGGCGCTCTTTCGCGGCATCGTATTCGGCATTCTCCGAGAGATCGCCCTGCGCGCGCGCTTCCGAGATCGCGTTGATCACCGCCGGGCGGTCTTTGGTTTTCAGGCGGTGCAACTCCTCTTTCAGGAGTTCCGCACCTCGTTTGGTGATGGGGACTGTGCTCATGGTTTTATTGGCAAAATGAAAACCACAGAGGTCACAAATAGCACCGAGATAGCTCGGTACCGTCTGTGACCTCTGTGGCTAGGGTTTAGTGTTGGGGTTAGTTTAAGGTTTTATGCAGACCTTGTAAATCGTAGACGTGCAGCTCGTCAAGATGACGCATGCCTTCGACTGCGGCTTCCGCCCCGGCGATCGTGGTGTACGTCGTTACTCGCGCAGCAAGTGCCGAGGTACGGATCGTACGGGAGTCCGTGATCGCGTTGCGTTTTTCCTCAACGGTGTTGATGACCAGTGCGATCTCTTTGTTCTTGATCATGTCCACAATATGCGGGCGGCCTTCGACCACCTTGTTGACCGTCGCCACCGGGATGTCGGCTGCCGCAATGGCAGCCGCCGTGCCCTTGGTGGCAACCACCGAGAATCCTAATGCAACCAGGTCCCTGGCGACTTGCACCGCTTGCGGCTTGTCGCTGTTCTTGACGCTGAGGAACACCTTGCCCGACTTCGGCAGCTTGATGCCCGCGCCCAGTTGCGATTTGACGAAGGCTTCACCAAAGGTCTTGCCCACGCCCATCACTTCGCCGGTCGATTTCATTTCCGGTCCGAGGATGGTGTCGACGCCCGGGAACTTGACGAACGGGAACACGGCTTCCTTGACGCTGTAGTAGGAGGGCACCACCTCTTTCGTAATGCCTTGGCTGTCCAGTGACTGGCCAACCATGCAACGGGCGGCAATCTTCGCCAATTGCAGACCGGTGGCCTTGGAGACAAACGGGACGGTACGCGAAGCGCGCGGATTCACTTCCAGCACAAACACGACGTCCTGCATCTTGCCGTCGATCTCTTGTTGCTGGATCGCGAACTGCACGTTCATCAGGCCGACCACGTTCAGGCCCTTGGCCATCAATGCGGTCTGGCGCTTGATTTCATCGATGGTCGCTTGCGACAACGAATACGGCGGCAGCGAGCAGGCGGAGTCGCCGGAGTGTACGCCGGCCTGTTCGATGTGTTCCATCACGCCGCCGATGAAGGTGCGCTGGCCGTCGGACAGGCAGTCCACGTCGACTTCAATCGCATCGTTCAGGAAGCGGTCGAGCAGCACGGGGGAATCATGCGACACCTTGACCGCTTCACGCATGTAGCGCTCGAGATCCCGCTGCTCATGAACGATTTCCATCGCGCGGCCACCAAGCACATAGGACGGGCGCACCACCAACGGATAACCGATTTCCTGGGCAAGGCGCAATGCGTCTGCTTCAGTACGGGCAGTCCGGTTGGGCGGCTGGCGCAGGTTCAGGTCATGCAACAATTTCTGGAACCGCTCGCGATCTTCAGCAGCGTCGATCATGTCCGGCGAAGTGCCGATGATGGGCACGCCGTTGGCTTCGAGGTCAAGCGCAAGCTTCAGCGGGGTCTGGCCGCCGTATTGCACGATCACGCCGACCGGTTTTTCCTTGTCGACGATCTCCAGTACGTCTTCCAGCGTCACCGGCTCGAAGTACAGGCGGTCCGATGTGTCGTAGTCGGTCGACACTGTTTCCGGGTTGCAGTTGACCATGATGGTTTCGTAACCATCTTCGCGCATTGCCAACGCTGCGTGTACGCAGCAATAGTCAAACTCGATGCCCTGGCCGATACGGTTCGGACCACCGCCGAGCACCATGATCTTCTTCCTGTCGGTCGGCTGCGACTCGCACTCTTCCTCATACGTAGAGTACATGTACGCTGTCTTGGTCGCGAATTCAGCGGCGCAGGTGTCGACGCGCTTGTAGACCGGGCGGATGTTCAGCGCGCGGCGCTTTTCGCGCACGGCTGTATCCGTCGCCTTCAGCAGCTTGGCCAGGCGGCGATCAGCAAAACCTTTTTGCTTGAGGCGGAACAAGGTGTTCTTGTCGAGCGCTTCCAGCGACTGCGTTTCCAGCCACAATTCGATGTCGACGATTTCCTTGATCTGCACCAGGAACCACGGATCGATGTGCGTGAGCTGATGCACTTCTTCCATCGTGAACCCTTGCGCGAAGGCGTCGCCGACGTACCAGATGCGTTCCGGGCCCGGTTCGCCGAGCTGCTCTTCGATCGTTTCGCGGTCGGTGGTCTTTTCGTTCATGCCATCAACGCCGACTTCGAGACCGCGCAGGGCTTTCTGGAACGATTCCTGGAAGGTGCGGCCGATCGCCATCACCTCGCCTACCGACTTCATCTGCGTGGTGAGATGGCTGTCGGCCTGCGGGAATTTTTCGAATGCGAAACGCGGGATCTTGGTAACGACGTAATCGATGCTGGGCTCGAACGATGCCGGGGTCGCGCCGCCGGTGATTTCGTTGCGCAACTCATCCAGCGTGAAGCCGACCGCCAGCTTGGCGGCGACCTTCGCGATCGGGAAGCCGGTCGCTTTCGATGCGAGTGCGGACGAACGCGATACGCGCGGATTCATTTCGATGACGATCATGCGTCCATCTTCCGGATTGACCGCGAATTGCACGTTTGAGCCGCCGGTATCGACGCCGATCTCGCGCAATACCGCGAGCGACGCGTTACGCATGATCTGGTATTCCTTGTCGGTCAGCGTCTGCGCCGGCGCAACGGTGATCGAGTCGCCGGTGTGCACGCCCATCGGATCAAGGTTTTCGATCGAGCAGACAATGATGCAGTTGTCCTTTTTGTCGCGGACAACTTCCATTTCAAATTCTTTCCAGCCGATCAGCGATTCTTCGATCAGCAGTTCGCTCGTGGGCGATGCTTCGAGGCCGCGTTTGCAGATGGTTTCGAATTCTTCGGGGTTGTAGGCGATACCGCCGCCGGTGCCGCCCATCGTGAACGACGGACGGATGATGGTCGGGAAGCCGAGTTCCTTCTGCACCGCCCACGATTCTTCCATCGTGTGCGCAACGCCGGAACGCGCGGAGCCGAGACCGATTTTGGTCATCGCCTCTTTGAACTTCGAGCGGTCTTCCGCCTTGTCGATGGCTTCCGGCGATGCACCGATCAGTTCGCAGCCGTACTTGGTCAGCACGCCGTTATGGTGCAGGTCGAGCGCGCAATTCAACGCGGTCTGTCCACCCATGGTCGGCAGGATCGCATCGGGACGCTCTTTGTCAATGATGCGTTCCACCACTTGCCAGGTGATCGGCTCGATGTAGGTGACGTCCGCCATTTCCGGATCGGTCATGATGGTCGCGGGATTGCTGTTGACCAGGATGACGCGATAACCCTCTTCGCGCAGGGCTTTGCAGGCCTGCGCGCCGGAGTAATCGAATTCGCACGCCTGGCCGATAATAATCGGCCCGGCGCCTATGATCAGGATGCTTTTAATGTCTGTGCGCTTAGGCATGTTTCTTCTTCTCCATCATCGCCACAAAGCGATCAAACAAAGGGGCGACATCGCCGGGACCGGGCGACGCTTCCGGGTGACCCTGGAAGCAGAACGCCGGTTTGTCGGTGCGGGCAAAGCCCTGCAGCGAACCGTCGAACAGTGATACATGAGTGACACGACAGTTGGCCGGCAGCGAATCCACATCCACCGCAAAACCGTGGTTTTGCGAGGTGATCATCACTTGCTTGCTGTCGAGGTCTTGCACCGGATGGTTCGCGCCGTGATGGCCGAACTTCATCTTGAGCGTCTTCGCGCCGGAGGCCAGCGCCATGATCTGGTGACCGAGGCAGATACCGAAGGTCGGGATGCCGCGCTCGATCAATTCTTTTGTTGCCTTGATTGCGTAATCACATGGCTCCGGGTCGCCCGGGCCGTTGGCCAGGAAGATGCCATCCGGGTTGAGGGCGAGCGCATCAGCCGCGGTCGATTGCGCGGGCAGAACTGTGATTTTGCAACCGCGTTCGGCCAGCATGCGCAGGATGTTGCGCTTGACGCCATAGTCGAACGCCACCACGTGATACTTCGGCGCAGTCTGTTGACCGTAGCCGGAGCCGAGCTTCCACTCGGTCTCAGTCCAGACGTAGGGCTTGGTGGTCGAGACCACTTTGGCGAGATCCATGCCGGCAAGGCCAGGGAACGAGCGCGCGAGTTTCAGCGCTTTCTCCGCAGTGGCGTCCGCGCCGGCCACGATGGCGCCGTTCTGTGCGCCTTTTTCGCGCAGGATACGCGTCAGCTTGCGGGTATCGAGGCCGGCGATGCCGACGACATTTTGCGACTTCAGGTAATCCGACAGGCTCTGCTGCGAACGGAAGTTCGACGTCAGCAACGGCAGGTCCTTGATGATCAGGCCGGCGGCGTGAATCTTCTCGGATTCGACGTCTTCGGTGTTGATGCCGACGTTGCCGATATGCGGATAGGTGAGCGTGACGATTTGGCGGCTGTAGCTGGGGTCGGTCAGGATTTCTTGATAGCCGGTGATCGCTGTGTTGAACACCACTTCACCGCTCGTGTGGCCCGAAGCGCCAATCGAAAAACCCTGGAAAATCGACCCGTCTGCAAGCGCTAGGATGGCCGGAACAGTTTGGCCGGAAAGAAATGGCAGCACGGGCAACTCCTGATATGTTACCGCCGCTGCGCCGCGCCAGAACGACCGCCAATCAAGCGGCTTGCGCTTCGGATGTGCAGGTCTTTTTGGGGCGTAAAGGGAGGGGTATGCGCTACGGCGGACTTAAATTAGTCAAACCGTGCGATTATAGCTGAGAACGGCCCTGGTCGCAATTTCAAGCTGGCGGGAGAGACGACTGTCCCTCCCTTTTCCAGAACGATCAGGCGCCCAATGCAGCGATGCCAGCTTTCGCGATTTGCACGTCTTCCGATGACTTGACGCCGGACACGCCCACTGCGCCGACGCACTGGCCGTCGACGACTATGGGAACGCCGCCTTCAAGCATGCCTTCCAGCGTCGGGGCGGTGATAAAGGAAAACCGACCGTTGTTGATCATGTCTTCATAAATCTTGGTTTCGCGGCGGCCGAGCGCAGCCGTGTTGGCTTTGGCCGGTGCGATATGCGCCGAAATGGGCGCGGCGCCATCGAGGCGCTGCAGCCACAACAGATGGCCGCCATCGTCGACGATCGAAATGGTTACAGCCCAGTTGTTCGCTTTAGCTTCCGCTTCGGCGGCCGCCGCAATTTTTTTCACATCGTCGAGCGACAATGCCTGCTTGGATTGCATCGGGTCTCCTTCCTGTTAAATGAAGGAGCGATTGTACGACAGCCTGGAAGCCGACGCATGCGAGGAAACGTTATGCCCCCTTAAGGAAAGCGGCCTCTTCTTCTGCGCCGACGACTCCGGTGACAGCGTGATGGAGTCCCGCTTCCGCGCGACGACGTGCGACATCCCACAGTGCCGGAAGCGTCACGTCCGCCCGAATGCTGCAGTCGCCGGACAACGAGGCGAGGCCGCAGCTTGCGATAAATGTCATTCGGCCGTCGTTGAGGAGGTTGGCGCTTGCGATGGCGTGGCAAATGCGTTGCGCAAACAGCCGTGCCGTATCGAAGCTGGCGCTACCGGCGGCCAGCATGAATTCCGTCTCACCGGTCTTCGCAACGCAATCGTTCTGCCGCACTATGCTCTGCAGAAGTACGCCGATCGCTTCAACCAAGCTTGCCGGAGGAGATAAAGGCACGCCGCCCTGTCCTGCCTGCTTGACGGCGACGCCGACACTGAGGAGGACAAAGTCCTTTTTATTCTTGAGTGCGGAGGCCAACAGCGATTCGCATTGCGCCTGCATTTGGTTGGCGGAAGGCACCACCGTGCGGGCTGTCGCAGATCCAGAATGAACCAACGCTTCCAAACTGCGCTCCAACTCGCTCTGGGTATTTACCAGTTTGGAAAGAAGCTCGAGCCGCGAAAGCAACTGCACCGTGGCTATCCCCTTGGTGATCAGGTCGGTCGCACCGGCGGCCCGGGCTCGCTCGCGGTCTTCCTCGTCTTCGCTGCCGGAGACGACCATTACTGGAATATTTCGTATACGGCTGATTTTGGATGACCGGATGCGATGCAACAATCCGTATCCATCCAGATTGGGCATGGTTAAATCGGTAATTACCACGCGAATGTTGGGATCGAGCAACAGAGTTTCCCATGCATGCTCGCCATCGGACGCTTCGCGGAACTCAAACATGCCTTCAATATGCTTGATCAGGGTTGCTCGTACGATCTTCGAGTCATCCGCGATCAGCACTCGGGGTTTTACAGGGATATCCATCGTGTATGAAGGTCAAACAGTGAAGCCGGAAGGTGCCTGAATGCAAGGATACCCCGGGGCATCAATTTTTGACAGCGATACTCGCTTGCCGTACATTGCCGTGTGTCACCATAAAACAACCTTACCATGATGACAATCCTGAAATCAGTCCTCGTCGCGACGGCCGCCCTTTACCTGTGCGGTCCGGCCCTCGGCGCAGAGCCCGCGGCCGACGAGCCGGGCACCATCACGGCCTTCGGCAGACTGCAGGAACTGACCAACCGCGCGTCCGAACTTGCCATTCACGCAATGGGCATGATCGGCATCCGTTACAAATATGGCGGCAACGAGCCGGGGACAGGCCTCGATTGCAGCGGCCTGGTTCGTTATGTATTCAAAGAGGTATGGGGCAAGGAATTACCGCGCACGGCGGAAGAAATTAGCCACGTAGGCCATAAAGTCGATGCGCGAGACCTGCAGCCGGGTGACCTGGTGTTCTACAACACCCTGCGCCGCAGCTTCTCCCATGTCGGGATTTATTTGGGCGACAACAAATTCATTCATTCACCGTCCGCTGGCGGCAAGGTGCGCATCGAAAGCATGGAGGTGGGTTATTGGCGGAAACGCTTCAACGGCGCACGCCGCATCAATGATCCGCAGCAATAATCAGCCCCCGCGTTCACTGCTCCCTTTTTAGCTTAAGCTTCTGCCTGATGTCGGGCATCGCCGCAACGGCGGCCTGCTCGCCCGCGAGTATCGCCACATTGCGCCCCGGGAAGTCATTGCCCTTCATGCTGCCGAGCTTCGGCTGGATGACAACGTCCGCATCTTTCAATTCGAAGTTGTTGATGCTTTGACCCATGATGGCGAATGTCTGCAGCACCACGTCCACCGAACTCGATGACGGCTGCGACTCAGGCTGCGCGGAAATATTCACTGCAATCACAAAATCCGCGCCCATCTGGCGCGCAAAACGGACCGGCACCGGAGAAACGAGGCCGCCGTCGACATAGAGGCGATTACCAATACTGACCGGCTGGAAAACGCTGGGCACTGCGGACGATGCGCGCACCGCGAGGCCGGCATTGCCGCGCTGGAAAAGCATTGGCGCGCCGGTGTTGAGATCGGTGGCAACCGCGCCGAACGGGATTTTCATTTTCTCGAGCTGCAGATGATTGATCGTGCGGTTCACATAATTCTGCAACGCCTCACCTTTGAGCACGCCGGTCGCCTTGGCAAAGAACGGTACGGACCAGTCCGATATTGCCGCCTCATCCATCTCCAGCGCGAGCTTATGCAGTGCGAAGCCGTTGTTGCCCGCGGCGTACAACGCCCCTACCAGGCTGCCGGCACTGGTGCCGACGACGATGTCCGGCACGATGCCCTGCGCTTCCAGTGCCTTAATGACGCCAATATGTGCGAAACCGCGCGCTGCGCCGCCACCCAAGGCGAGGCCAACTTTAATAACCCGGGGCGGCTTCGGCTGTACCGCCACCGGCGGGGGTGTCGGCTGCGGCATCGGCTGTGTGGTCGTGCAGCCCAGCAGTAGCGACATGATGACAACAGGAACGAACGCGGATAAACGAGAGAGGGGCATGAATAACGGACGGGGGTTTGCAACGGTGCAAATCGGATTGTATCGGATGTTGCCATCGCCCAACGAGGGGTCTTATATTCGTAATGAGAATGATTTCCATTCACTTGGAAACCAGTTATACTTATTTTGTTATTGCAAATCATTATCAACAAGGAGCGCCATGAAACCCTCAGGATTGAAACTGCTCGCCGTCGCTGCCGCACTGGCGGCAGTCACCACTGCCCATGCACAGGAAAACGTTCTCAACATCTACTCTGCCCGTCATTATCAAACCGACGAGCAGATGTACTCCACCTTCACAAAACAGACTGGCATCAAGATCAACCGCATCGAGGCGGATGACAATGCATTGATCGAACGCCTGAAGAATGAAGGCAAGAACAGCCCGGCGGATGTGATCCTGATGGTGGATGCGGCGCGTCTGTGGCGCGCGCAGATCGACGGCATGTTCCAGCCGGTCAAATCCAGAGTGCTGGAATCGCGTATCCCGGCAAACCTGCGCGGGAAGGATGAGGGCAAAGGCTCGGAATGGTTCGGCTTCTCCACACGCGGACGCATCATTGTTTACAACACATCGACGGTCAAGCCGGAAGATGTCGCCACTTATGAATCGCTGGCCGATCCGAAGAACAAGGGCAAGGTCTGCACGCGGTCGGGCTCCCACCCGTACATGCTGTCGATGATCGGCTCGATGATCGAGCGTAATGGCGAAAAAGCGACCGAAGAATGGGCCAAAGGCATGGTCACCAATTTCGCACGCCCTCCGCGCGGTGGCGATACCGACCAGATCAAAGGCGTAGCGACCGGTGAATGCGGTGTTGCTGTGGCCAACACGTATTACTATGCGCGCCTGCTGCGTTCAACCAAGCCGGAAGAGAAAGAGCTGATGAGCAAGGTCGGCTTTGTCTGGCCGAACCAGAAAACATCGGGCACGCACATCAACATCGCGGGTGCCGGTGTTGCGAAGAATGCGCCACATCGTGATGCCGCCGTGAAGTTCCTCGAGTACCTGAGCAGCGGTGAGGCGCAAGGCTATTTCGCCAATGGCAATAACGAATGGCCGGTAGTCAGTACTGAAGTTGCGAAGAACCCGGTGCTCGAATCGATGGGCAAGTTCAAGGCGGAGAACGTTTCGATCGCTACCGTCGGCAAGAACCAGGTGCCGGCGCAGAAGATCCTCGATCGCGTTGGATATAAATAACGGTTGACCCGCAAATCATGTCGTTCCGGGCGCCTGCTCCCGGAACGACATGATCAGGCCGATTTCACTTCCGCTTCACACATCGCCTTCTTCGGAAACTGCACCGTGAAGGTACTCCCCCTCCCCGGTTCCGAATCGATCGCCAGCACTGCTTCATGCCGTAACAGTACATGCTTCACGATCGCCAGACCCAGACCCGTACCTTTCGTCTCCCGTGACCTGCCCTTGTCGACGCGATAAAAGCGCTCCGTCAGGCGCGAGATATTCTCGGGGCGTATGCCGATGCCGGTATCGCGCACCACGAACTGCGGTCCTGACGCGGTTTGCTTCCACACTATGTTGATGCTGCCCTGGTCAGGCGTATAGCGCACCGCATTCGAGACCAGGTTGCCGAACGCACTGCGTAATTCCTCGGTGCTGCCCGTGATGTCCGGGCCTTGCACGTCGAGGGAAATATCATGCTTGCCGGCCGAGAGCGCCAACGACTCCTGCAAGATCTGGTCGAGCAGGTAACGAATGTTCACCCTTTCAGGCCGCACCGGATATTCGACCGATTCCAGTCGGGTCAGGGTGAGCATATCCTCCACCAGGTTTTGCATGCGCTGCCCCTGCTCCGCCATCAGTTTCAAATGCGACATCCGCGTATTCGGATCGAGGTTGGGCTGGCTGTGGGCGATCTCGAGGAAGCCATTGATGACGGTCAGCGGTGTGCGCAGCTCATGCGACGCGTTGGCGATAAAGTCACGCCGCATCATCTCGATGCGTTCTGATTCGGTGGCGTCGTGGGTGACGAGAATCTGCCGGCGATTTTCGAAGGGGATGATTTGCACAATCAGCTTGCGATCCCGGAAGCTGAGCGTCAGCGGCTGCTCGTAGCGGCCGAGGATGATGTAATCCATGAACTCCGGGCTGCGAACCAGGTTGGTGACGCGGCGCCCCTTGTCGCGATCGAGTTCGAGACCGAGATGTTGTTCCGCCGCCGGGTTACACCATTCGAGGAACAACACGTCGTCCATGATGACCACGCCGTCAGGCAACAAGCGCATCGCCTGCCTGAACCGCGCCAGCCATTCGGTCAGCTCGGCCTGGCTCTTTTCATCGCCCCGGCGCAGCTTGTACAGCCGGGAGAAGATATCAGTCCAGGCGCCCCACCCGTCCGGCAATTTTGCACTGACGGGATCATCGAGCCAGTCGGATAGCCGTCGCAGGTAATGGAGTTGCGCAACCAGCAGGCCGCACAAGGCAAGCACAGTGAACACCAGGCCGACTATCGGTCCGAAAAAATACCAGAGGATGCCTGCGCCGACCAGTACCGCGGACAACCGCAGGATCGCGGGAATCCAGAACAGAACGAGAGGATTCATATACCGGGTTTACTTTTCGGACAGCATGTAGCCGACACTGCGCACGGTCCGGATCAGGGATTCCGCCTCTTTGAGCGCTTTTCGAAGACGCAGCACATGGACGTCGACGGTGCGCTCTTCGATCACGACGTGATCGCCCCACACCTTATCCAATAACTGACTGCGCGAAAATACCCGTTCGGGATGAGCCAGGAAAAATTTCAGCAGCTTGAATTCAGCGTGCCCCATCTCGATTTTTTGCTCGTTCAGCATCACCGTGCAGCTCACCGGATCCAACGATACCGCACCCGCCGTCATCAGGCTTTGCGCGTGCTCCGGTGTCTTTCGCCGCAACAGCGCCTTGATCCGGGAGTTCAGTTCGCGCGGCGAGAACGGCTTCGTAATATAGTCGTCGGCGCCGTTATCGAGGCCCGCGATCTTGTCCTCTTCCATACTTTTCGCGGTCAGCATGATGACCGGAATCTCCTTGTACTGTTGATCGGCACGGATCTTGGCCAACAGGCGCAAGCCGCTCTGGTCCGGCAACATCCAGTCGAGCAGCACCATCTGTGGAGACCGCCTTTGAATGAATTCCCATGCTTCAGAGGCAGTCTGGGCCGCAAAGGTGTTCCAACCGGCTTCTTTCAGCGTGAATGTCACCAGTTCTATGATGGACGGTTCGTCTTCGACTATCAGGATGGTGGTTTTGTCTGCTGCCATAGCCAAAAAGGGAATTAAACGGAGCTGTCGAGCTTGGTGTAAACGTATGGGGTATGGCGTATGTCCTTGCCCTCCACCACGTAGATCACATACTCGGCGATATTTTTTGCGTGGTCGCCGATGCGTTCGATCGCTTTGGCAGCCCACAAGGTGTCGATCGCCGCGGAGATGGTGCGCGGATCTTCCATCATGAAGGTAATCAGCGAGCGCAGGATGGAGCGGAATTCATGGTCAACGACTTCGTCGCGCGCGATGATCTGGGCCGCCTGTTTTTCGTCGAGCCGGGCGAATGCGTCCAGCGCGTTATGCAGCATCTCGCCGGTGCTGGCGCCGATCACGCGGATCGATTCAAAGGGGTTGAAGGCGCCGTTGCCGCGCTCGCGCAGGCTCTTTGCGGTACGCGCGATTTTTGTCGCTTCGTCGCCGATCCGTTCCAGATCGGTGATCACCTTCAGGGTCGCGATAACGGTGCGCAGGTCGTTCGCCGCCGGCTGGCGTTTTACGATAAGGTGGCTGCAGGTGTCGTCCAGCGTGACTTCCAGACGATTGACGTTTTCATCCGCCTTGATCACCTGCTCCGCCTGCTCGATATTCCCGGTGCGGAAGCACTCGATCGCATCGTTGAACTGGCTCTCCACCAGTCCGCCCATCTGTAATACCTTGGAGCGTATCCCCTCAAGGTCCATATCGTATTGCTTGGAAGAGTGGTCGCCTGGCATCGAAATCTCCTTAAGATTCAGTTATGGCTGTCAGCATGGTCGATGAAACCGATCAGCCGAAGCGTCCGGTAATGTAGTCCTGCGTTTCCTTCTTGCCCGGATTGAGGAAAATCTGGTCGGTGTCACCAAACTCGATCAACTCTCCGAGGTACATGTATGCCGTAAAGTCGGAACAGCGCGCCGCCTGCTGCATATTGTGCGTCACGATGGTGATTGTGTAATCTTCCTTCAGTTCAGCAATCAATTCTTCAATCTTCGCGGTCGAAATCGGGTCGAGGGCCGAGGTCGGTTCATCCAGCAGCAGCACCTCGGGCTTGACCGCGACGCTGCGTGCGATGCAAAGCCGCTGTTGCTGGCCGCCCGACAGGGACAGACCGCTCTTGTTCAGCTTGTCCTTGACCTCGCCCCACAGCGCGGCTTTCTTGAGCGCCCATTCGACGCGCTCGTCCATTTCGCCTTTGGACATGTTTTCATACAGCCGCACACCGAAGGCGATGTTTTCGTATACCGACATCGGGAACGGCGTCGGCTTCTGGAACACCATGCCGACCTTGGCACGCAACATATTGACGTCCAGGTTCGCATCCAGGACGTTCCGACCGCGGAACATGATTTTGCCTTCCGCGCGCTGACCCGGGTACAGGTCGTACATCCGGTTGAGCGTACGCAGCAATGTCGACTTGCCGCAGCCGGAAGGACCGATGAATGCGGTCACCTTTTTCTCGGTGATATTCAGGTTGACGTTCTTCAACGCATGAAAAGTGCCGTAATAAAAATTCAGGCCGGAGACGTCGATCGTGGTTTTATCGGCTGCGATGGTCGTTTGCTTATTCATGTTATTTCGGAATTTTCTGACTGAACAATGTGCGCGACAGGATATTCAGTCCAAGCACGCTAAAGGTGATCAACAGGGCGCCGCCCCATGCGAGGTCACGCCAGTTGTCGTATGGGCTCATCGCAAACTGGTAGATCACGACCGGCAGGTTGGCGATCGGCGCATTCATGTTGGTGCTGAAGAACTGGTTGTTGAGCGCGGTGAACAACAGCGGCGCAGTCTCACCCGAAATGCGGGCAATGGCCAGCAACACGCCGGTTACGACGCCCGCCTTTACCGCACGCAAGCGGATCAGCATCGCAACTTTCCAGCGCGGAGCGCCGAGGGAAAATGCTGCTTCGCGAAGGCTGCTAGGCACCAGCTTCAACATATTATCGGTGGTACGCACTACGACCGGAATGGCGATCAGCGAGATCGCAAACGTTCCAGCCCAACCTGAAAAATGCTTCACGTTGACGACATAGATCGCATACACGAACAGGCCGATTACGATCGACGGCGCCGACAGCATGATGTCGGTGACGAAGCGCGTAATCTGGGCGAACCAGCTTTCCTCGCCATACTCGGCCAGGTAGACCCCGGCCAGGATGCCGATGGGCGTGCTGATCAGCGTCGCCGCACCGACCAGCATCAGGCTGCCCACTATGGCGTTCACCAGGCCGCCGCCGTCGCTACCCGGAGCCGGCGTGGTTTCGGTAAACATCGCCAGGCTCAACGCGCCCATACCCTTGATGAGCAGGGTGAACAGGATCCACATCAGGAAGAATATGCCGACGGCCATGGCCAGGAATGACAATGCGATGCCGATGCGATGCATCCACAGGCGCCTGCGATAGACCGGATTCATCGCTTTCATTATTTGGTCCCCTCTTTGCGCGACATGCCAACCAACATGAATTTGGCGGCCGACAACACGATGAATGTAATCATGAACAGGATCAGGCCGAGCGCAAACAGCGACGATACGTGCAGCGTCGATTCGGCTTCGGCGAATTCATTTGCGAGTGTAGAGGCGATGCTGTTTCCGGGCGCGAGCAGAGACCACGATAACTTGTGCGCATTGCCGATGACGAAGGTGACCGCCATGGTTTCTCCGAGCGCGCGCCCGAGGCCAAGCATGACCCCGCCGACCACACCGGTTTTGGTGTACGGCAGGACAACCTTACGCACCACTTCCCACTTGGTGCAGCCGAGGCCGTAGGCGGACTCTTTCAGCACCGCCGGTACGATCTCGAAAACATCCCGCATGACGGACGCAATAAAAGGAATGATCATGACCGCGAGGATCAGGCCGGCCGTCAGTATGCCGATACCCATTGTCGGCCCCTGGAACAGATGGCCGATGACCGGCAACTGGCCCAGCGTACTTTTCAACAACGGCTGCACATGGTCGGCAAACAGCGGCGCGAAAATGAACAAGCCCCACATGCCGTAGATAATGCTGGGCACGCCGGCCAGCAGTTCCACCGCAGTGCCCAGCGGACGGCGCAATGCGGCCGGACAAATTTCAGTGAGAAATACAGCGATGCCGAAACTGATCGGGAACGCAATCAGCAGCGCGATCAGCGAGGTAGCGACCGTGCCGACGATGGCAATCAGCGCGCCGTATTTGTCGTTGACCGGATCCCACTCGACGGTGGTAATAAAGGCCGGACCGAATTCCTTGAATGCAGGCCAGGCGCCGATAAACAGGGAGACGATAATGCCGGCCAGGACCAGCAACACGCTCAACGCGAAACCGAGCGTTATTTTATGGAACAGGAAATCCTGGAGCCGCTGCATGCGCATGGTCGAAGCCATCGCTTTGCCGGCGGCGTCGGCGCCACTGGCTGCGTGAGCGGTTTCCGAGCGAGGAGCCACGGTTGAAGAAATGTTTGCACTCATATGCGGTGATGCCCTTGGGCTCGAGGGTCGCGATTGAATGCGGTTGCAACTTTCGCACTCTATAGCAACAGCCTCCTTAAAGCGATGGGTGATAAGCAACAAGCTTTACCACTGCGGGGCCAGTTAAAAACCAAAAATCAAAACAAGCCGTACCCTGCTTACACAGCCAGGGTACGGCCGGCACGAAGGGCGGTCAGTATAGCCCTTCCGTCGCATCAATGCCGGCCCGCAAGCCGGAATCGATGCGGCGTTTAACCATGTATTACCAGGAAGCGAAAACCAGTTGATCCATTACCAGATCGCCTTGCCCGACGTATCCTTCACCTGCGTTTTCCAGGCATCTTCCACCTGTTTGACGACCGGAGCCGGCATCGCGACATAGTCAAGTTCGGTGGCCATCTGGCCGCCATTCTTGTAAGCCCAGTCAAAGAACTTCAGTACTTCCTTGCCTTTGTTGGCGTCAGCCTGCGCCTTGTGCACCAGGATGAAAGACGCGCCGGTGATCGGCCAGCTGGCCTTGCCTGGCTGGTTGGTCAGGACTACGCCAAAGCCCGGTGTCTTGGTCCAGTCGGCGCCTGCTGCTGCCGCCTTGAAAGTTTCGTCATCGGGTTGCACGAACTGGTTGTCGGCATTTTGCAGCTGGGTGTGCCCCATCTTGTTCCGCTTGGCATACGCGTATTCAACATAGCCGATCGAATTCTTGATGCGCTGCACGTTGGCCGCCACCCCTTCGTTGCCCTTGCCGCCAAGGCCGGCCGGCCATTTGACAGCCGTACCCGCACCCACTTTGGCTTTGAAGTCAGGGCTGACCTTGGACAGATAATCGGTGAACAGGAAAGAGGTGCCCGAACCGTCGGCGCGGTGCACCACGGTAATATCGTCGGCCGGCAGCTTCACGCCGGGATTAAGCGCAGCGATTTGCGGCGCGTTCCACTTGGTGATTTTGCCGAGGTAAATGTCTGCCAGCACGGGACCGGTCAGTTTCAATTGGCCGGGGGCAACGCCCGGAAGGTTCACGACCGGCACCACTCCACCCATGATGGCCGGGAATTGCGCCAGGCCTTCCTTGTCCAGCTCTTCCGCCTTGAGTGGCATGTCCGACGCGCCGAAGTCGACGGTTTTTGCCTTGATCTGTTTGATGCCGCCGCCCGAGCCTATCGACTGGTAGTTCATGCCGGTGCCGGTCGCTTTCTTGTACGCTTCCGCCCATTTTGCATATATCGGATACGGAAACGTCGCCCCGGCGCCGGTGATATCGGCGGCGGTGGCGGAAGAACAGGCGATGGCTACGCCGGCTGCCACTACTGCTGTCTTAAAGAATTGGTTCAGTCGCATATCTACTCCAGTGGTTGACGATCAAAGTCAGGGCGAACTCTAAATTACAAATGTGACAGCTTTATGACATGGACAAATCGGCATGTCATAAACGGCGTCCGCGATGAATTTTTGTCATCAGGCTGTCATAGTCGCGGTCATTCCGGGCGAGTTGTCCCTGCGGAATGCATTAATGACAAGAAGCGGGGTCTAAAGTTCGAAGCAAGTGAGCGCGGGCGGTCCGCGCGAACTTCGCCCGGTGTGGACCATCTCACGGATGAGACCGAAGTTCGAGATCCCGCAGCGGGACGGGAAGTACATTTCCATGCAACCGCCTGGCTACCTGAACAATACAGACTGCGTTGTCAGTGCACCCGGCCGCATCAGGATCAAGTGCCCGAAACTGTATCGCTCGCATGCGGAAAAAACAAAAATAGAGGCACGTCTCTCGTCATGCAAGAACATCACAGCGGTCTATGCGAATCCGCTTACCGCGCGGGTGCTGGTCCTGTTTGATGCGCGGATCCCGCTCGACGAAATAATCAGCTCGCTCGGATTGCCAGTTAACCACCAGGCCGTCGCGGGTACCGGTAACGGCGCCCATCAAATCAAGGTTCGGGCGGCGCGAACCCCTGGCCCACCGCGCCAAGCGGAAGCCGAAGCACGTCCGCGCCGGCAAATTTATCCCGCGTGGCACCTGCAGAGCGCCGACGCCGCGCTCGAGTTCCATGGCAGCTCCCGCGAGTCAGGGCTTCGCTCCGCAGTAGCGGCGGAACGGCTCAAACAAAGCCTGAACCTGCTGCCGCAACCGCCTGCCCGCTCCTCGTTCCAGATCATGATCGACCAGTTCAAGAGTCTTCCGGTGCTGCTGCTTGGCATATCGGCAGGCCTTTCTGTATTAACCGGCGGCTTTCCAGAGGCGCTCGCCATTGTTTCCGTACTGGCGCTCAATAGCGGCATCGGCTTTGTCACGGAACGCCGCGCGGAAGCGGCAATTGCATCCCTATCCGAATTGATCGACGACCTGGTTCCGGTAGTCCGCGACGGCAAGCTGAATCATGTGGCAACTTCCCACGTTGCCGCGGGCGACATACTGCTGCTGGTGCCCGGTATACGTGTCGCAGCGGACGCCAGGCTGGTACAAACCAGCGGCCTGACGATCGATGAATCGGCGCTGACCGGGGAAAGCATGCCGGTCGCAAAAAGCAGCGCCGCACTGAGCCGGCCGGTGCCGCTCGCCGACCGGGTCAACATGGCTTACCGCGGCACCGCGGTATCGATGGGAACCGGCCTCGCTCTCGTCGTCGGTACCGGCGGCAATACTGAAATCGGCGCCATCCAGGAGTTGATGGTGCACACCGAGCATCCCAGGACGCCGCTCCAGAAGCAGCTCGACCAGCTCGGCAATCAATTGGTAAAGGCGAGCAGCACAATTTGTGGCGGCGTCTTTGTGATCGGTCTCATGCGCGGTTACGGACTGTTGCAGATGCTGAAGGTGTCGATCTCGCTCGCCATCGCGGCGGTGCCTGAAGGATTACCGGCAGTGGCCACTACTTCGCTGGCGCGCGGCATAAGGCTGATGCGGGAAAGGGATGTGCTGATCCGGCGCCTGCAGGCGGTCGAAACCATCGGCGCGATCCAGACCATCTGCCTCGATAAAACCGGCACCCTCACGATGAATCGCATGTCCGCTGTCGAAATCCGGGCGGGAATGCGGAACGCCGACATCGGTAACGGCATGGACCCGGATCTGGCGCGGCTGTTGCAGGTATGCGTACTGTGTAACGAAGCGGAATTCAGCGAAAAGGAACGAGACACTGCCACCAATGGCTCGTCGACTGAACTGGCGCTGCTCGACTTGGCAGTAAAGGGCGGCGTCGCGGTGATCGCGCTCCGCCGCCAGTATCCGTTGCTCGACACGGAACTGAGAGCGGAAGGCCGCAACTACATGACCACTGTGCATGCGATGCCGGATTCGCAACGTCATCTCGTCGCCATCAAAGGCAGTCCGGCGGAGGTGCTCGACCTGTGTCAATACTATCAATCGGATGGGCAGATCATCGCGCTGCAGGATGACATCAGAGCGGACATCCTGCGCCAGAACGAGGAAATGGCCGGCCGGCGACTGCGCGTGCTTGGCTTTGCGTTTACCGAAGTCCCGCAAGAAGAAACGCGGCGCGCCGACACCCCGAATGCGGTCTGGATCGGGCTGGTCGGCCTGGCCGATCCATTGCGGCCCGGCGTGAAGGACCTTATCGCCGGCTTCCAGAACGCCGGCATCCGCACCGTGATGGTTACCGGAGACCAGAGCACCACGGCATATGCGATAGGCAGCGAACTCGGCCTGGGCAACGGCGACCAACTACGGATCCTCAGTGCCGAGCAAATGGAGCAGATGAATCCGGAGACCTTGAGAAGCCTGGGCGAGGCCATCAACATCTTTGCGCGGGTCAGCCCGTCTCACAAACTGCAAATCGTTCAGTCGCTGCAGGGACGTAGCAAGATCATCGCCATGACCGGCGACGGCATCAATGACGGGCCGGCGCTGCAGGCGGCAGACGTCGGCATCGCGATGGGCAACGCCGGAACCGACCTCGCGCGCTCGGCGGCGGACATCATCCTGATGGAAGACAACCTGGAAACCCTGCTGGAAGCAATCCGGCAAGGACGCAGCATTTCCGACAACATCCGCAAATCCCTGCACTTCCTGCTCTCGTCCAATCTGAGTGAAATCATCGTGGTGCTGGGCGGGATAACGAGCGGGGCCGGATCACCGCTCAACCCGATGCAATTGTTGTGGCTCAATCTGCTCACCGATGTGCTCCCCGCCATCGCGCTCGCGGCGGAACCACCGGAAACCGACGTCATGAAGCTGCAGCCGCGCGATCCGGTCAAACCGATTGTCGGGATAGCTGAACTGAAACGGTATGCCCGTGAAGCGGCCGTTATCTCAGGGGGCGCGCTAGGCGCTTACGTTTTTGGAATGATGCGTTATGGCCCGGGCGGGCGTGCGGGCGCCATCGCCTTTAACACGCTGATACTCGGACAATTGATGCATGCTTATTCATGCCGCTCTGACCGCTACGGAATTTTTTCACGTAGTCCGGCTCTTCGTAACCGTCAGCTCGATCTGGCGGTTGGCGCCTCAGTGGGACTGCAAGTGCTCGCCAACCTGATGCCGCCGCTGCGCACGCTACTGGGCATAGGCCCGACCGGTGTGGCGGATATTGCGGTGACGCTGGCCGGCGCCGGCTTGCCTCTGCTACTGAACGAGGCGGCCAAAAAGGCGCCTTCCGAAGCATCGGCTAAAAATCCCACAGCGGGAATTAACTAAAGCAGCGCGCCGACAAGTGCGATAGCGGAGCGCTCGATGAGTTTCTCCACCAGCATATCCACCACTTTGTTGGCGAGCGGTGACGGTGCGGCCCGCTGTTGTGTTACTGGTGACCGGTATGGCATTTCCCGGCTGCCCGCGGTCGACGACAGCAATCCCATTCCCTTCATCGACAACATGATCGATTCGGCATCCACCGCGGCGGCGTCGTAACGGATTAACAAACTGCCGGTAACGATGTTGGTTTCAACTGACTTGACGCCGCTGATGCGGCAAGCTGCTGACTGAATGTCTTGCGCTCGCTGCGGCTGTTTCCGGATCTGCGCCAGCTTGAGCCGCAAACGACCCGTAATATGATGAACGTACTCGCTCATTTTCGCCCCCTGTACTGGTCCAAAACTGGCGCTACAGTACCAAGGCCAAATGACCGGTTGATGACGAAAAACGGCCCGCGTGAAATTTTCCATGCAGGCCGCAGGCTACAAGTTATTCAAAGATTAAACGACTGGTGGTTTGTCACGCGTAAATTTTCCACGCTGGGTGCAAACCGGAATATTAGCTGTGACAAAGTACTAATGAATCGCCTCTTCCGCGACCCGTTCAGACTTGCTGCGGTACTGCGCCTCCTGCTCTGTCGGCGTGCGTTCGCCTTCCGCAGTCGCAGTGCCCGAGGGAAGTACTTCAGTGACTACCGTTTTCACACCACCCACGAGGGCCGCAAGCAGATCGGTCACTATGTGCACGGCACTCTCGCCGACATCACCCACACCATGCACTACATCTATTGCAACGTGAGTGACACCGCCAACAAGATTGCTGCCGACCTCTTCCGTCGCCGAGATGACATTATTGAGTACATCCCTCGTCACGCCGATCGCGCTGCCGCCGACGGAGCCCGCCGATCTCAGTGCGCCCGACGCGGCGTTGCCCACTCCGGACACGGTAGCATCGGCCGCACGTTCGGCTCCGCCGATCATGCGTTCCATGCCTTCGCCTGCCCTGCCCCTGCCTTCGCCGGCCACGGTTTCTGACGCCGAAGCGGCCGTCCCATGCGTCCGGGACGCTTCAGTGGCGTTCGTTATCGTGTCCGGCGGACGATGCACTGCCTCGGTCTGACGTTGCGCCTGCCGCGCTGCTTCGTCGTCTTTCGTTCCGGATTTATCAGGATCTGCCATTTTGATTCTCCTTTCAATACGGCGCCCTGTCGCGGGACGCCGTCCAATTACACATAAAGGTTTTCTTCAGGTGTCTCTTGCTGCATCGAGGCGAGACGAAATGCCGATGCCGCCATCCAGAAAACCGAGACGGCGGGAGGAAACCATTGACCCCGGATACACTGGATTACTCCAATCACCAAAAGTACAGAGCCGACCATGAACATGCGGTCGACATCGCGTCCGCTTACCAGATTGACCGGAGCATCCGTGGCACGACCCATCGGGGAAAGACGGCGCTGGGGCAACACTGTTTCGGTAATAGTCAGCAAATCACTGTCCTCGGCCTGTTGAAGAAGAGCCTCCAGGTCGCCGATAAATTCGAGCGTGACGCTTCCGGTAGTCGGGTTGGTTCTCGCGCTTTGCACGTTTTCAAATTGTCCAAGGCTCTCAGACAGATTGGAAAAATAGGCCGCATCGCCCCGCCGGTTGCGCACCAGCAGGCGTGCGCGACCCGGAATCCGATGAACAACCACCGCGTTTGTTGCCATTACGTGTGCGCTCCGTTACCTTCCGGCCGCGTAGGCGTTCCCGCGTCGCGCGGTGATACCGGCATCTCACTGACGGTAGCACCGCCGCCATGCTCGACGACGCCGGCCCGTTGCGCTGCGCCGCCGGCCGCTACTTCGGCGGAAGCGGCAACAGTTCGCGGCTGCTGCTCCATTTCCGAGCGAACCTCCGCAATCAGGTCTTCCACAACTTCGCCTGCGCCGGCGACTGTTTCCCGGCCCTTCTCGTACAGAATCACACCGCCCTTCAACAACGATTTTGCGAGAGGCCTGCCGGCCACCGTGATGATCGGCACAAGCACAGGCGCCAGCACAGTCGCGGCGATGGCAGCAGTGATGCCTACCGCAAGATTGCTTTTGAAGAGTTCCATGGTCGATCCTTATTCAAGCCAAAGCAGCGTGCTGCTATCGAAGAGAATTTCGATAGCGCATTTCACGATGGCGGAGCGTCCGAACTACATATGGGAATGGTGTGTGAACTCCGTCCGGTGGAACGGAAATGATGTGCAGCGATAAATGCAGAAAGCGAATCCTGAATGTTTTGACAGAACGTCAAACCATACGTTCCGGGCGACCCAGGCAGGCACAGTGCTGTTTGACCGTGCTCACCTGCGCGCTCGTATGCCCTGTTACAAGGCGAGGGAAATGGTATGCAGGACCAGTCCGACCAGGCCGCCGACCAGCGTACCGTTGATGCGGATATATTGCAGGTCTTTGCCGACCTGCAGCTCGAGTTTGCGCGCTATGGTTTCCGCGTCCCATTTTCTGATGACGCGCGAAACCAGTTCCGCGATAACGGCCCGTCTCTCGACAATAGCGTCGGTTGCAAGGATGCGTATCCATTGATTCAACTTGTTCCGCACCGTCGTTTCCTCTTGCAGGGCTTCGGTGAACGCGCGCAATGCGTCGTCGATCTTGGCCGCAATGCGCGAGTCGTCCGATGCGATGTCTTCCAGTATGCGTGCCCTGATGTCATGCCAGAACCGGGTGACGTATTCGCGGAACATCGGATGTTCGAGCGTGGTCATCACCACTGCTTCGACCCGGGCTTCATATTCCAGGGATGTCCGCAGCTTCTCGATCAACTCTTCGACGGCAACGTGAAAACGATAACGCCACTCGCTATCCTCTTCGCGCATTTCCGCCAGCGTGCTTTGCAACGCTTCCAGCAGGCGCTCGTAAATCTTGTCGTCCACCGCCTTGGGAAGCCAGCGAGGACTGTTTTCATCGATCTTCCAGCGGATATAGGAACGGTTATCCTCTACCGCGCGCGCCATGATGTTGACCAGGTAATTGAACAAGACCTGGTGGTGACCGCCCGCAACGAGCAATGACATGACCTCCGCCAGGGCGGGGGCGAACTTCACATGTCGGCGCGCTGCCGCCAGCCTGTTTTGCATGAACTGCGCTACATCCTCGTCTTCGATCATTCGCAGCATGGCGGGAATGCTCCTGGCGATCTGGCGTGCCGCTGCACGACTGTTCTCCGGATAAGACATCCACTGTGTGACAGCGCCGGCGAAGTCGATCGGCCGCAATTCTTCGCGGATGATTTCCTGGGTGATGAAGTTGTGCTTCAGGAAGTGCGCAAGATTTTCGCCAATCCGTTCTTTATTCCTCGGAATGATGGCGGTATGCGGAATCGGCAGGCCGAGCGGCGACCTGAACAGCGCAGTAACCGCGAACCAGTCGGCCAGGGCGCCGACCATTGCTGCCTCCGCGAACGCGGTGACGAAAGAAAGGTGGCGGTACTGGGCTTCAAATATCTTCGAAATGACAAAGACGATTGCCATCAGCACCAGCAACCCGGTGGCGAGCCTTCTCGATTTCGCCAGTTGTAACGCCTGTTCTTGTTCCTGCATCGAGGCATTTATCCATGCAAATTAAATATCCAATTCGAGCATGCGCGAGCCGGATTAGTTCATATAAGACAACAGATCGTCCTTTTGCCGAACTTCGGGCGGCTGGTACACTCCAAAAGGACCCCCGCCTGTCTCCGGCAGGCAATAGCCATACTCCTACGCCACCCTGTAATACTGCAAAAACCAAGGATATCACCATGACCCGACGCCGAACCCGGTACGCAACCTTAGATCCGTTAGTGGCCTGGAGCCGGCTCGCTCTGAAGACCGGCGAAATGATGGTGGCTTCCGCGCAGGTCATCAATCATCGCACCGGGCGCATGGCAACGGCCGGCGCAATTCCAAATGCCAGGGACCAGAAGGAATTCACCCTGATGGGACAGGAAAAAGTGGAAGCCATCGCCGAGTCCGGTCAGGCGATGGCGGCCAGCATGATGCGCGTTAACCAGCAAATGCGAAAGCTCGCATTTGAACAGTGGATGAGCGGTGCAATCGGATTCATGTCGATGGCAACCAGCCGCACCATGGTGCAGTCAGGCAAACGGCAAGCTGAATTCGTGCGTGATGCAATGGAAAATTCCGCCGCCGCCGCATCCCATCTTTCCGGTTCGATCGTCAGCATGGCCGACCACGGGCTCAAGCCGATACACTCGCGCGCCACAGACAACGCGAAGCGCTTGCGAAAATTGTGATCACATTGCCTGGGCGGCTTGCTTGCGATGGAACAGTTGCAGAAACGCCTTAGCGGCGAACTTGCCCTTCATGATGTAAACGGCATCGTTCGGATGCAGTCCATCCGGGCAGATCGTGGTGGGACTTGAACCCTGCAAATAATTGGTCAGGTATTGGTACTGGTCGATTACCGGGACCTGCGCTTGCAATGCGGCTGCCTTCATTGCGTTGACGTAGGTATCCAGCCCTTCCTTGCCGCTGTCCCGAGTGGGATTCGGCGTCTCGAAAATCACTTTCTTACCGCTCTTTTTTGCGATCTGCGCCAACGCGAGCAGGCAGGACCTGTAGGTGGGCAGGTCGTCTTTCCATTGATCGTTGATTGCGTGATTGAGGATGATGATCGCAGCATCGGATGCCGCCATCTGGCTCTTCCACGCCGGATGTTTCCCATCTGTCCCATTCAGCAACTGGCATGCGGTCGTGCCGCTGACGCCTTCGTTTCGCACTTCATATTTCAACGAAGCGGGTAACGCTTCAGCGAAGACCGCAGGGGCCGGTTTGACGACCTGGCTGCCGACGCCCGACGCGTAGCCCCACACGGTGGAGTCGCCGTAATAGTCGATGATGCGTTTGACTGATACCGGCTTTCGCGCCGGCGAGTGCTCGGATGCGAACGCATTCGTCCAGGCAGGTCCGAGTACAAGAGTCAAAAGAAGGAGCGAGATCGTAGCAATGCGGGTCAAGTGGGGCCTCAGCAATAAAGCAACCATGCGGCTGGAATGGCGAAGAACCGACTTTAGCGTCGCGGCGCTGGAGTGCCTTGATTTTGATCAAGGGAAAAATTTCGTTATGGATCATATAGATAGACACCGTGCATCACGGTTATCCACACAGTTAATCACATAATTTGGGTGTAACCCGGGTACGCGACTGCCACCGCCCCGGGTCTATCCATCAGTTACTTATTTGCGAGTCAGGATCAAGCCCGCAAGCAGTCCCACCCCGGCTGCTGCGCTGATCGCACGCCATGGGTTTTCTTTCACATAACCGTCTGCGGAAACTGCCATTTCCTTGCCGGCGACAATGGCGCTCGCTTGCAACTCATGCGCCCCAATCAGCGCCGTATCGAGCAAACGCATGGCGCGGTTACGAACTTCCTCTGCTTTTTCGCCTGTCATCGTCGTGGCGGCCAGGAAAAGAGCTTGCGCGTCCTTCAACAGGGTATTCACGTCATTGCTGACTGCGGTCAGATTTAATTTCGTCAAAATGGTCTCCTTAATAAATAGAAAATTAATTGATGTGAGCGTGCTGCACTGCCCAGCCTCCCGGCCGGCGGCAGCAGAACGCAAACATCAACGTTGTGTGATCTTGCCATTAGCATCGGAAAGGACGATCTCGACGCGACGGTTCATCTGGCGATTCTGTGCCGTGTTATTTGAGGCGATCGGGTGAGCCTGGCCATAACCGCGGATCGCGACGCGCTCACGGGACACGCCGAGTTCCTGCAACGCGGTGCTCACAGCGATGGCACGGCGCTCAGACAAATCCTGGTTATACGAGGCAGCGCCGGTGCTGTCGGTAAAACCCTCAACCAGAACGGTACGTTGCGGATTCTGCTGTAAAACGTCGGCCAGCTTTTGCGCCGTACGCATGCCATCCGGATTCAAGCGTGCCATACCGGTGCCAAACAACACGTCGCCAAGGGTAATCACCATGCCGCGTTCAGTCTTTTTTGCGGCCAGATCGGCCATCTGTGCTTCCAGTTGTGCCGAGCGTGCCTGTGCCTCTTGCGTCTTGCGTTGAGCTTCCTGCGTCTTGCGTTCGGCTTCGGCTGCCTCGCCCTGCGCTACCTGGGTAGCCAGCTTGGACTGTTGTGCACTGATATTGGCTTGATTAGCTTCATTCGTGCGTTGATCCAGGCGAATCTGGTCGCGTTCCTTGCCGGCGCTGGCGACGCTGGCCTCCGCCGATTTTTGCTTTGCCATTTCTTGCGTCAGTGCGATCTTTTGCCTGGCAACGTAAGCCAGCTTGTCGATCTTTGCTTCGCTGTCTTTATCGCGGGCTGCCGCATTCGCTTGCTCCAGCGCTTCGCCGGCTTGCTTCATTTCCAGCGGCGCATAGCTGGCGACGTTCGGGTTGCTTTGGGCCATCACGTAGTCATTGCGGGTCTGATCCAGCAAAGTGGTGGTCTTAGGCATGGAACTGCAAGCAGCGACGAGAGCGGCAATGGCTAACAGAATGGGCGTAGAGATAATTTTTTTCATGGTGAAATCCTTAGTATGTTTCGTTGCTGATGTCGGGATTACTTATTGGCGCGGTTCAGCTCTTCACGCAAGACCCGGATGTCGTCTTGCAAGGCATCTGCCGCTGTTTGTGCTTTGGCCGAATTGGCTTTGCCTTGGGCCAGTTTCGCGTCCGCCTGTGCCTGGGTCGCGTATTCGCCTGCCAGCTTGTACTCTTTCGCGGCCATCGCTTTATTGGCCAGGGCCATTTTTTCACGCGCCGAATTCATCTCCATCGGCGCAAATTCCGCACCGCCGGCGCCGGCGGCATTGTCAACCGCCGCTTTGGAGACGGCGACGGAGGCAGTTGCCGGTGTTTTCAGGCTGCTGCAGCCGACAGTCATCACCACAACTGCACCACACAGGACCTTCATCCATTGTTTTGAATTCTTTGTCATCGCTACTCTCCGGTAAACCGTCAATCAAATAGGGTATTCCCCCGATGTAGACGTTATAAGCCTGATTTTTGGCATGATCGGTACGCTGGCGCACATTGCGTTATTTCGCACACACCGGCGCGCGGGAGGGTACACTTCGCGGATCTACCAAACCGGTGCGCACTCCAGATATGTTCGGTAACGCACCGCTTTCCCCCTCGTCCGGCGATAACATCAAACAATCCATATTCGCTCCGGGCGAAAAGTTTACCTGGCTATCCAGTACTGCTACCGATTCCCGATAGCATCAGTTCGTATCGCTGACAACGCGCTGCCCCTCCGCGCGATCCGGTTTGTCCAGAATCGTTGAATAGAAAGAAATGTCAGCATTGAAATCAGACAGCAAGTCCCTGCTCGGTAAGTTACTCGACCTGAAGACCGCATTCCTCGCTATCCGCGGCCGCCAGGCCGAACAAGAGTTGCCGCTGCGTGCAGAATTATTCAGCGCCTTGCAGATGGAGCAACAAGGCCGCATCCTGGCCAAAGCCCACCAACTCAGCGCCGAACGTGGGCGTGACCAGTTGTTATCGCGCCTCGCAGATAACGAGAAAGTCATCATCGATGCCTGCAACCAGTTAACCGAAGCGATCAAAGCGGGTCGGCAAGTGACGCCCGCTGCAGAATGGCTGCTTGATAATTTCTACCTGATCGAAGAACAGATCCGCACCGCCAAGCGGCACCTCCCTAAGAATTACAGCAAGGAGTTGCCTCGCCTGTCGCGTGACACCTTTGCGGGCAGGCCTCGCGTTTATGACATTGCACTGGAAACCATTGCACACGGCGATGGTCGCGTCGACCCTGAAAGCCTGAGCCGCTTCGTCGCCGCCTACCAGCAGGTCACGACACTGAAGCTCGGCGAACTGTGGGCGATCCCGATCATGCTGCGTCTGGCGCTGATCGAAAACCTGCGACGAGTCGCAGCGCGTCTGGCGACAACGCGCATCAACCGCAACCTGGCCCATACCTGGGCCGACGAGATGGCGGAGATCGCCGAAAAGGATCCCAGCAATCTGGTCCTGCTGGTCGCCGACATGGCCCGTTCCAATCCGCCGATGGACAGTTCGTTCGTCGCCGAACTGGTGCGGCGCCTGCAGGGACAAAGTGCGGCACTGACACTGCCACTGACCTGGCTGTCGCAACACCTGGCGGCGTCCGGCCAAACCATCGAGCACCTGGTCCAGTTCGAAAATCAGCGGCAAGCCGCTGACCAGGTATCGATCAGCAACAGTATCGGCAGCCTGCGCTTCCTCAGCGCCATAGACTGGCGCGAATTCGTCGAAACCATGAGCGTGGTCGATCAGACGTTGCGCAAAGACCCGGCCGACGCCTACACCCGAATGGATTTCGCGACACGCGATCACTATCGGCATGTAGTGGAAAAAATAGCAAGGCACGGCTGCCTGTCCGAGTTTGAAGTCGCCGACAACGCCATCCGGCTCGCCGGTGCGAGTGCAGGCCGTGTCGGCGCCAAAGACCGCACCGCGCACGTGGGTTATTTCCTGATCGGGAAGGGTCTGCGCGAGCTGGAGCGATCGGCGGCTTTCCAGCTGCCGGTACGGGAAGCATTACACCACGCGGGCAGAGGCGCACCGTTGGCAGTCTACCTTGGCAGCATACTGTTGCTGACCCTGGTTGCCACTGGCGCCATCGTTGCCAAAGCCTATGCAGATGGCGTGGAAGAATGGCTGCTCGCGCTGGTCGCATTGATCGCACTGGTCGCCACCAGCCAGCTTGCGCTGTCCATGGTCAACTGGTTTGCCACCCTGATTGCCATACCCCGTCCGCTCCCGCGTATGGATTTCTCTGCCGGCATTCCACTCGAATCGCGCACGCTGGTAGTGGTGCCGACGATGCTGTTCACGCACCAGAATATCGATAGCCTGACCGAGGCGCTGCATGTCCGCTTTCTCGCCAACCACGACGACAATCTGCGCTTTTGCTTGCTGACCGATTTCGGCGATGCGAAAGAAGAAACAATGCCGGCCGATGCGATCCTGCTGGCACGAGTAAAGAACAACATTGACGAACTGAACGCCAAATACTCCCATACCGGCGGTGACAATTTCCTTGTATTGCATCGTCCGCGGCGGTGGAACGCACGGGAAAAAATATGGATGGGTTACGAGCGCAAGCGCGGCAAACTGGGCGACCTCAACGCCTTTTTGCGCGGCGGCGCGGCCGATGCGTTCGCGCTGATCGTCGGCAATACTGATGGCCTGACCAATGTCAGGTATGTGATTACGCTCGACACCGATACGGAATTGCCACGCGACGCTGCCCGACAGTTCGTGGCGACCATGGCGCATCCGCTGAACCGGGCACAGTACGATGAAAAACGCCAGCGCGTCTGCGAAGGCTACGGCATCCTGCAACCGCGCGTGGCGGTCAGCCTTCCCAGCGCCGAAGCATCGCGCTATGAACTGCTGTGCGGTGGCGAAGCAGGTATCGATCCGTACACGCGCACTGTGTCCGATGTCTATCAGGATGTGTTCGGTGAAGGCTCGTTCATCGGCAAAGGCATCTACGATATCGACGCATTCGAACTTGCGTTGAACGGCCGCATGCCGGAAAACCGCATCCTCAGCCATGACCTGCTCGAAGGATGTTATGCACGCGCCGGCCTGTTGAGCGATATGCAGCTCTACGAAGAATATCCGTCGCGCTACAGCGCCGACATCAGCCGTCGCCATCGTTGGATACGCGGCGACTGGCAGATCGCATCGTGGCTGCTGCCAAGCGTACCCGGTGCGCGGGATACAGCGAGCGGCAAGATCGTACGCCACCGCAATCCGCTGTCGGCATTGTCGCGCTGGAAGCTGTTCGACAATTTGCGTCGCAGCGTGGTGCCGGTTGCGCTGACGGCATTATTAGTGACAGGCTGGACCGTGCTGCCGTCTGCCTGGTTCTGGACCTGGGCGGTGCTCGGCATCCTTCTGCTTCCATCCATCAGCGCATTCATCCTGAACCTCGTGCGCAAGCCGGGCGATGCGCTGTTGCGTCAGCACATGTCGGCATTGCTGCGGTCGACTACCCAACACTTCATCCATGCTGCATTGACCTTGGCCTTCCTGCCGTATGAGGCCTGGTCCAATCTTGACGCCATCGTCCGCACTCAATGGCGGGTACTGGTCACGCAAAGAAAAATGCTGGAATGGAATCCATCGAGCGAGAGCAATCGCGACTCAGGCACCGGCCCGTATTCCTACTATCGGTCGATGTGGATCGCACCGGTAATTACACTTGCGACCGCCATCTTCCTGATGGTGAAGAATCCGATCGCACTGGTGGCGGCTGCGCCGATCCTGCTGTTGTGGTTTGTGTCACCCGTAATCGCGAGCTGGATCAGCCGGCCGATCAAACGCCGTGCACCCCACTTGTCGACTGAGCAGACGCTGTTCCTGAAATCGCTGTCGCGCAAGACATGGCTGTTTTTTGAAACCTACGTCGGCCCAGAAGACAACTGGCTGCCGCCTGACAACGTGCAGGAACATCCGGTCGCGGTTGTCGCGCACCGCACATCGCCGACCAACATTGGCCTGTCGCTGCTAGCCAACCTTGCCGCGTATGACTTCGGCTACATCTCTGCCGGAAAATTGATCGAACGGTCGGAAAATACCTTGCGCACCATGGCCGGGCTGGAACGTTACCAGGGCCATTTCTACAACTGGTACGACACGCAAACCCTGAAACCGCTCAACCCGGCCTACGTATCGGCTGTGGACAGCGGCAACCTTGCCGGCCACCTGCTCACACTGCGTCCCGGGCTGACCGGATTGCTTGATATACCGATCCTTGGCGCCCGCCTGTTCCACGGCATCCGTGACACCTTTACAATCCTGCGCCACCACACAGGCGACGCATCGCCGGCCGAGCTGATGCGGTTCGAGAACGATCTCGACTCCGCCTGCCTTTCCGCGCCGGACACACTGTGGGTAGCCTACGATATCCTGGAGCGGCTCACCCGTGACGCCGCGAGTTTCGTTGACAGTCTCGATGCCGCACCCGAGGCCGATAATCAGATCAACGTATGGACACGTGCGCTCGCAGGCCAGTGCCAGGAAGCGCTAGATGAACTTGGCTTCCTCGCGCCTTGGACACAGACGCTGGCCGCTGTTGATTGCGTCGACGACTTCCCCGAACTCAGCGCGATTCCAACGCTGCGCCAGCTTGCGCGGATCCACGCCGGTCTGGTGACGGGGTATGAGCAACGGCTTGCCGGCCATACCGGTCCGGAAGATTCGGAACGGTTGGCTACCCTCAATCAGCTGAGGTCCGAAGGCAGCCGCCGCGCAGCTGAGCGCATGTTGTTGATCGACCAGCTCGCGCTGCAAACGGCAGAGTTCGCTCGCATGGAGTACGGCTTCCTGTACGACCCTGCCACGCACCTGCTGGCGATCGGCTACAACGTCACCGAACGGCGCCGCGATGCCAGCTTCTATGACCTCCTCGCCTCCGAAGCGAGGCTGGCCACCTTCGTCGCCATCGCACAGGGACAAATACCGCAGGAAAGCTGGTTCGCACTTGGGCGCCAGCTCACCGTCGCCGGTGGGGAACCGATCCTGTTGTCGTGGAGCGGATCGATGTTCGAATACCTGATGCCGCTGCTGGTGATGCCGACGTTTGAAAATACCCTGCTCGACCAGACCTATCACTCCGCAGTGGAGCGGCAGATCGAATACGGTATGCAGCGCGGAGTGCAATGGGGCATTTCGGAATCGGGCTACAACACCTTCGATGCCAGCCTGAATTACCAGTACCGCGCATTCGGCGTGCCGGGCCTCGGCTTCAAACGCGGCCTCGGCGACGATCTGGTGATCGCGCCGTATGCATCGATGATGGCATTGATGGTGAAGCCGGAGGAGGCATGCACCAACCTGCAGCAATTGTCCGCCGGTGGATATGAAGGCAAGTACGGGTTCTATGAAGCGATCGATTACACGCCGTCCCGCCTTCCTCGCGGGCAGACCAGTGCGGTGATCCGGTCGTTCATGGTGCACCATCAGGGCATGGGTTTTCTGTCGCTGGCGTACCTGCTGCTCGACCGTCCGTTGCAAAAGCGCTTTGAATCCGACCCCCTGTTCCAGGCGACCATGTCGCTGCTGCATGAGCGTGTACCGAAACCAAGCGCGACTTATTCGAACACAACGGACCTGGCCGACATCCGAACGGCACCGACTGACCAGACCATGCAGATGCGTGTGCTGCGGCGTCCAGACTCCCGCACACCGGAAGTCCAGCTATTGTCCAACGGCCGTTACCACGTGATGGTCACCAGTGCCGGCGGCAGCTACAGTCGCTGGAACGATATGTCAATCACCCGCTGGCGCGAAGACAGCACGCGCGACAACTGGGGCACGTTCTGTTATGTGCGCAGCATGGAATCCGGGGACGACGGCCGCTTTTGGTCAACCGCGTTCCAGCCGACACTGGCAGAGCCGGAGAATTACGAAGTGATCTTCTCCGAAGGCCGTGCCGAATTCCGCCGACGCGACAATCACTTCGACATGCACACCGAAATCGTGGTGTCGCCGGAAGACGATATCGAACTTCGCCGTACCCGCATCACCAATCGCTCACGTTCGCGCAGAACGATTGAAATTACCAGCTATGCGGAAGTGGTGCTGGCACCGGCGGCGGCCGATGCCGCGCATCCGGCGTTCAGCAACCTGTTCGTCCAGACTGAAATCGATCATCCACGACGCGCCATCCTGTGCACCCGTCGCCCGCGTTCCATGAACGAAAAGACGCCGTGGATGTTCCATCTGATGGCAGTGCATGGCGCCGAAACGGGCGCGGTGTCGTATGAAACCGACCGTATGCAATTCATCGGCCGCGGCAACACCGTCGCTGCGCCACAAGCAATGCTCGACCGCGCGCCGTTGGCAGGCAACGCAGGCTCGGTACTCGATCCGATCGTCGCGATCCGTTATCAGATCACGCTCGACCCGGAACAGACGGCCACCATCGACATGGTGACCGGCATTAGCGAATCGCGCGATACCAGTCTCGGCCTGGTAGAAAAATACCAGGATCGTCATCTGGCGGATCGCGTGATCGAACTGTCGTGGACGCACAGCCAGGTCGTGTTGCGCCAGCTGAACGCCAGCGAAGCGGATGCCCAGCTTTACGGACGCCTCGCCAATTCGGTCATTTATATCAATCCGCTGTTGCGCGCCGATGCCAGCGTCCTTATACGCAATCGCCGCGGACAGTCCGGCTTATGGGGCTACGCCATTTCCGGCGACCTGCCGATCGTGCTGGTGCAGATCAAAGCGCAGGAAAATATCGAGCTGGTGCGTCAACTGGTGCAGGCACACGCGTATTGGCGTTCGAAAGGACTGGCTGTCGACCTCGTGATCTGGAACGAAGACCATGCCGGTTACCGGCAAGTCCTCCAGGAACAAATCATAGGACTGATTTCTTCCGTCACCGGCGCCCACGCGATCGATCGCCCAGGCGGCATTTTTGTACGGCTGATCGACCAGATTTCCGAAGAAGACCGGGTGCTGTTGCAGTCGGTGGCACGGGTGATCCTGACCGACAGCCGCGGCACACTGGCCGAACAGATCAACCGCCGCGACCTGATGGCAGTTCGCGTTCCCCTGCTAGCACCACCAGGTAATCAGCAACCAATCGCGGCGGGCAAGAGCAAAGGCAAAGCCACTGCCCTGCCGAAGCGGGATCTGATCCTGTCCAACGGCACTGGCGGCTTCACCCCGGATGGCCGCGAATATGTAATCACCACCTCGGCCGACAAAGTCACGCCCGCGCCGTGGGTCAACGTCATGGCGAACCCCCAGTTCGGTACCGTCATTTCCGAAAGCGGACAAGCGTACACCTGGGGCGAGAACGCGCATGAATTCCGCCTGACGCCATGGGCCAATGATCCCGTCAGCGACCCTGGCGGCGAAGCGTTCTATCTGCGCGACGATGAAACCGGTCGCTACTGGTCCCCTACTCCGCTGCCCCGTCGCGGCGAGGGAGAGTATGTCACTCGCCATGGCTTCGGTTATAGCGTGTTCGAGCATATCGAAGATGGTATCGTCTCCGAGCTGACTGTTTATGTCGCGGTGGATGCCTCGGTAAAATATTCGGTACTCCGCGTACGTAACGATTCCGACACGGTACGCAAGCTGTCCGTTACCGGATATGTCGAATGGGTGCTCGGCGACCTGCGTCCGAAATCGGCGATGCACATCACTACCGAAACCGATCCGGCAACCGGCGCACTCTTCGCGCGCAATCCGTACAACACCGAGTTCACCGAGCGCACAGCATTCTTCGATGTCGATACATCGACGCGCACCATCAGCGGCGACCGCAATGAATTCATCGGCCGCAATGGGTCGTTGCAAAATCCCGCTGCGATGGAACGTATGCGACTGTCCGGCAAGGTCGGCGCCGGTCTCGATCCGTGTGCTGCGATGCAGGTACAGTTCGAACTGGTCCAGGGACAGCAACGCGAAATCGTGTTCGTGCTGGGCATGGCCGATACCCGCCATACCAATGTCGGCAATCTCGTGCAGCATTACCGTGGCGGCGCCGCGGCGCAGAATGCCCTTGAAGCCGTACACGCTTATTGGGACCGTACGCTCGGCGCGGTACAGGTCGAGACTCCGGACGAATCGCTGAACGTCCTCGCCAACGGCTGGCTGATGTACCAAACCATCGCTTGCCGTCTGTGGGCGCGCAGCGGTTACTACCAGTCCGGCGGCGCGTTCGGATTCCGCGATCAATTGCAGGACACCATGGCACTGGTGCATAGCGAGCCGAAACTGGCGCGCGAACATTTGCTGTTGTGCGCCGCCCATCAATTCATTGAAGGCGATGCGCAACACTGGTGGCATCCACCGACAGACCGCGGCGTCCGCACGCATTGTTCCGACGATTTCCTGTGGCTGCCGCTTGCCGCCTATCGTTATGTGACCAGCACCGGCGACGCCGGGGTACTGGACGAGACGGTGCACTTCATCGAAGGCCGTCCGGTGAATCAGGATGAGGACTCTTACTACGATCTGCCGAGCCGTTCGTCGGAGGTCGCGACGCTGTATGTGCATTGCGTGCGTGCGATTGAACGGGGACTGAAATTTGGCGTGCATGGTTTGTCGCTGATCGGCTCCTGTGACTGGAACGACGGCATGGACAAGGTTGGTGAGCACGGCAAAGGCGAAAGCATCTGGCTCAGCTTTTTCCTTTACGAAGTGCTGATGCGCTTTTCGGAAGTAGCCACGCTCCGCAACGACCTGGCGTTCTCCGAGCGTTGTCATGCCGAAGCGGCACAGCTGCGCCAGAACATCGAAGCCAACGGCTGGGATGGCGAATGGTATCGTCGCGCCTATTTCGATGATGGTACACCGCTGGGTTCTGCACAAAATGAGGAATGCCAGATTGATTCGATTTCGCAAAGCTGGTCGGTGTTGTCCGGCGCCGGCGATCCCCAACGTTCGCTCATGGCGATGCAGGCAGTCGATCGCCGGCTTGTGCGGCGCGACGACTCGATCGTCCAGTTGCTCGATCCACCGTTCGACAAATCGGATCAGAATCCCGGCTATATCCGGGGATATGTTCCGGGCGTTCGCGAAAACGGCGGGCAATACACGCACGCGGCGATCTGGACCGCGATGGCGTTTGCGAAGATGGGCGACAACCAGCGTGCGTGGGAATTGCTGCAGATGATCAATCCGGTCAACCACGGCAGGACTGCCCGTGATATTGCGACCTACAAGGTTGAACCTTATGTCGTCGCTGCAGACGTGTATGCGGTATCGCCGCACGTAGGCCGTGGTGGCTGGACCTGGTACACCGGATCCTCGGGATGGATGTACAGGTTGATGGTGGAGTCCCTGCTAGGGTTGAACCTGGAAGGCGACAAGCTGATTATCACGCCATGCCTGCCGGAGCACTGGACTACGTTTAAGCTGGCTTACCGGTATCGTGACACGATGTATCGGATTGTTGTGACGCAGAGCAGTGCAGATGGCGTGACAAAGAATGTCACGGTAGATGGCGTTGAGCAGATCGACGGGATGGTTCAGCTGGTCGATGACAAGCAGGAGCATGCGGTGGAGATATTGGTCGCCGTGAGGTAGTTTCGTGCGGCGCAAGGCGCCTCTGCTTTCCGCCCTACCGAATGCTCCTGCTCGTAGGGCGGAAAAGCGTAGCGCCTTCCGCCGTAATCAAAACTTAAACCAGGGCTGATCTTTCAGGTCAAGTGCAGCCACGTTTTCACGACGCAATGCAGATGACTCGGTATCCCTCAGCAGCAGTATGGATCTCGCCGCTGCGACGGTCGCCGCGTCATGCGGGAGCCTGTGATTGCTGACCGGTCGATTGGCCCATGCAGCTTCGCGAGCCTTCCTGGCCGCGGCATACGTTTGTGCTTCTGGCGAAACCTTAGCGCGCTGTGGGGAAGGCTTCTTCAAATCGGAAGCCCGAACGACTTTAGCGCCATCGATACAGCGAGCCTTGTCGACGCAGTCCACATTATCGGCGCTGGCAAACCCGGCAGATACAAGCAGCACGCAACCGACGAGAATTGCGGGGAAATAGGTGTGGAGAGTCATAATCAGGGTCCGGAAAAACACAATACCTTAATCCTGCCCTGCTCCCGACGCCGTATCTGTACGCCAACACACCCAGAGCGTGACTTTTTGCTTCGGCCCTACCTCATGTTCGTTAGCACACAGACCGGTTCCCCAGTCCGGACTACCTTGTGGCGTTAGTCAGGAATGATGTGGAGGGCCTCATGGGCTGCGATGTTCGTCTCAACCGTATTCTCCGTTTCGTCGGCGTGCTCGGAATCGGTCTGCTGGTCAGCGCCTGCGCGACGCTCCCGGAAGTGCGTTACCTGAATAGTGCGCTGATAGCCCCGGCGAATCCAACAGTGACTAATGCGCAAGGCACCCTCAGCACAAAGAAATCGAAATCCCTGCTGGCCAGCCGCTGGCGGAATTCGAACGTGGCCAGCTCAACCCTGGCAGCACTGGAGGAGGCGGCGACAGGGAGTCCGCTCATCGCGGGTAATAAAGTCACTTTGCTTTATGATGGCCCGCAAACCATGGCGGCGATGACCGAGGCGATCAACGCGGCCAGGGATCACATCAACCTGGAAACCTATATCTTCGACCAGGACGAGGTCGGCATCCGCTTTGCGGATCTCCTGATCGCCCGCCAACGCGCGGGGGTGCAAGTCAATGTGATCTACGACAGCGTCGGCACGCTAGGCACGCCGCAGGCCTTCTTCGACAAAATGCGCGATGCCGGAATTAAGCTGTTGGCCTTCAATCCCGTCAACCCGCTCAAGCTTTTAGGGCCGTGGGAGCCGAACAATCGCGATCACCGGAAGATCCTGGTGGTCGATGGCGTGATCGCCTTCACGGGCGGCGTGAATATCAGCAACACGTATGCCAACAGTTCCCCTTTCCGCTCGAAGGCCAGGCGCGATGCCAAAGTCGGCTGGCGCGATACCCATATCAAGATCGAAGGGCCTGCCGTGGCTGCACTACAGTTGGCATTCCTGGATAATTGGGCCGGAGAGAATGCCCCCGAACTCCCTGACAGAAATTTCTTTCCGC
>JAQGMD010000183.1 GCA_028292565.1 Burkholderia sp.
AAAAGCCGACCCGCGGGTCGGCTTTTTATTTGCAGTGAAGCCAATCAAGCCAGCTCAAACACCGCCATCGATTCGACGTGAGCGGTATGCGGGAACATGTTGACCACGCCCGCCTGCTTCAAAACATACCCACCCTGATGCACCAGCAAGGCGGCGTCGCGCGCGAGCGTGGAGGGATTGCAGGAAACGTAGACGATGCGTTTCGGCTTCAATTCCGAATGCGCCCCGCCGAGGCCGACTATCGCCTGGCATACCGCGTCAGCGCCTTCCCGCGGCGGATCGATCAACATGCGATCGAATTTGCCGAGAGCGACGAGATCTTCAGTAGTCGCCTCGAACAGGTTGCGACAATAAAAACTTGTCTTCGCGGCCAGTGCGTTTTCGCGGGCGTTCTCCAGCGCGCGTTCCGTCAGCGCGGTGCTTCCCTCGATCCCGACCACTTCGCGAACCAGGGTCGCGATAGGCAGGGTGAAATTACCCAACCCGCAGAACAGGTCCGCCACTCGTTCGTCTGGCTGGGGATCAAGCAAACGCAGTGCGCGCGCCACCAGGACACGGTTGATATGATGGTTCACCTGCGTGAAGTCGGTCGGCTTGAAAGGCATTTTGACGCCGAATTCCGGCAACACATAATGCAGTTGCACGTCCGTCGGGTAGAACGGGTAAGCTGTATCCGGCCCCTTCGCCTGCAGCCACCACTGCACGCGATATTCGTCGGCGAATGCCTTCAGCTTGTCTTCATCGTCCGCGGTCAACGGCGCCATGATACGCAGCACCATTGCCGTCACGTCTGCACCGACTGCCAGCTCGATCTGCGGCACCTGATCGATAATCGTCAGCGATTCAATCAGCCGGCGCAGCGGCATCAACATGGCAGACACATGCGGCGGCAGGATCTCGCAGGTCTGCATGACTGCGATAAACGACGATTTCCGTTCATGGAAGCCGACCAGCACGCCGCCTTTTTTGACGACATTGCGAACCGACAGGCGCGCACGGTAGCGATATCCCCATGTCGGTCCATAAATGGGCCGCAACATCGTTTCAGCGCGCACTTTACCGAGATGCCACAGATTATCCTCCAGCACACGCTGCTTGGTCGCGACCTGCGCCGAAGGCTCCAGGTGCTGCATCGCGCAGCCGCCGCAGGTGCCGAAATAAACGCATTTCGGTTTGACGCGCAGTGCCGATTCACGGTGCAACCCGGTCAGCGTCGCCGCCTCCCATTTGGGCTTTTTCCGGAACGACTGGAAGCTGACCCTTTCGCCAGGCAATGCGCCTTCGACGAAAATGACCTTGCCCTGTGTGCCATCTTCGTTTTTCAGATGGCCGACGCCGCGGCCTTCCATGTCGAGGGATTCGATATCGATGAGATTGTGCTGCATAGACAGAATGAATTGCCGGACCTGAGAGGTCCCGAATGATAAAGGAAATTTTATAGTGGTATCAAGCCCGCCCGGGCAACTGCCATGCGGCGAGGTATTCTTTCCAGTGCTGGCCGTCAAGCCCGGCCAGTGAAGAGTAAACGAGGGACATTTCGGAATCGTACGCCGCTTTCGTCATCGTCCCACGCATCAGCAGGAAGCGACAATACACCAGGTAGGTATTGACGACGTCGGTTTCGCAATAGGCGCGGATTTCATTCAGGCGCCCTTCCTGGAACAATGCCCAGACTTGCGATCCGTCGACCCCCAGCTTACCCGGGAAACCGCACAACTTCGCGAGGTCATCCAACGGCGCATTAGCGCGTCCGGTATAGAGCGCCAACAAATCCATCAGGTCCATATGGCGGGTGTGATAGCGGCTCAGGTAATTGTTCCACTTGAACTCGCGATCGTCGTCACCCATCTCCCAGTACCGCGCTGCGGCCACACCGTTAATCATCGCGCGATAGTGCAGGACGGGCAAATCGAACCCGCCGCCGTTCCACGACACAATCTGCGGCGTGTACTTGTCTATGATACGAAAGAAATCGTGTATCAGCTTGGGTTCCTGGTCTTCCAGGCCGCCCAGCGAACGCACCCTGAAGCCTTCGTCGTCGCGGAACACACAGGATATCGCCGCCACCCTGTGCAAATGATGCTGCAGGAAATCGGAGCCGGTCTTTTCGCGGCGCGCTGCAAACGCTGCTGCGGCCACTTCCATATCGGCCATCGACGGCGGATGATTCTGGAGCGCGCGCAACCCGTTCACATCGGGAATCGTCTCGATGTCGAATACCAGGACCGGGATCACAAAAGAGCGTCCTTGCCTACGCCGCGCGCTGTCAGCGCTCTCTTGAGCTTGACCAATGCCTCTTGTTGAATCTGCCGCACCCGTTCGCGGGTGACGCTCATTTCGGCCGCCAACTCCTCGAGCGTGGCGGGATCATCGTTATCCAGGCCGAAACGGCGAATGATCACGATACGCTGCTTGTCAGGCAGCTTCTTGAGCCAGTCACGCACCAGCACGGTCATCTCATGATGTTCGGCACGTGAGTCGGGACTGTCCGCCGCATCACCGGGCAACATGTCCATGAGGCTGGCCTGGGGGTCGTTGTCCAGTGGAGCGTCGAGCGAAGTCGCGTGCTCCGAAAGCGCGAGGATGTCCTGTACGTCTTCGACGGGACGGTCGACCAGGTGCGCGATGTCCTCGGCGGTCGCATCCTTGCCGTCATGGTGCTGCGCTTCGAGGTGATACTTTGCCCGCAGGATCTGGTTCAGCTCGCGCACCATATGCACCGGCAGGCGTACAGTGCGTGCCTGGTTCATGATGGCGCGCTCGATGCTCTGGCGGATCCACCAGGTCGCATAAGTCGAGAAACGAAAACCGCGTTCCGGCTCGAATTTGTCGATCGCGCGCATCAGGCCGAGGTTGCCCTCTTCGATCAGGTCGAGCAGCACGACGCCGCGGTTGATGTAGTGCTTGGCAATCGACACCACCAGACGCAGGTTGTGCTCGATCATTTTCTGGCGCGCTTCAAAATTGCCTTGCTTCGCCAGCGTCGCGTAATGCACCTCTTCCACCACGGTCAACAGCGGACGCGCACCAATCTGGTTCAGGTAATGCTGCGTGGTATCGGTCGACAGCTCCGCCGCCAGAACCGTCTTCAGTTCATCGACCGGATCAACCACAGCCACGACCCCGCCTTCGGCGCGCTCTGCGCCATCAGCATCATCGACCAGCGCGGTATCTGCTTCGTCGGCGGCGTTGAGCGAAATATCGTCGGACATATCGTCCGACGGCGCGTCATCATCGAGGGGATCGTGAGGGTTGCGTGTCATTAGCGGGATGGCAGAAACTTTGATGGATCGACGGGTTTGCCCTGCTGGCGAATTTCGAAGTGGAGCTTCACCGCATCAGTATCGGAGTTCCCCATTTCTGCAATTTTCTGGCCTTTGTTGACAGTTTGATCCTCTTTTACGAAGATGGTTTTGTTGTGCGCATAAGCGGATAACAAATTGTTAGTGTGTTTCAGGATCACCAGATTGCCATAACCGCGGATGCCGCTTCCAGCATACAGTACCTTGCCTGCTCCGGCGGCAACCACCGGCTGTCCGATCTTGCCGGCAATATCGATGCCCTTCTTGCCGTCGCTAAAACTTGAAATGATTTTGCCCTCGGCCGGCCAGATCCATGCGATGTTGTCTTCGTCGCTGCCGGCGGCGCTTGGCGTATCCGACATCTTCTCACCCGGCTTGGTTTCCGCTGCTTTGGAAGATTCTGTCTTCGAACCGACGCCATTGGCATCCGGCTTCTGCCCTTCCGTCATCGCCCCTTCCGAATAAGCACGTTTATCGCCGCGCGGCGCTGTCTTGTGCGCCGACTGCGCGGACGCAGTTCCGGCTGGCGCGTTCAGCGGCCGTACTTCTACCCCGGACGATGTAGCAACGCTGCCGGTCTGCGGACCACCTTCAGGAGGCACCACACGCAATTCCTGGTCTACCTTGATGTCATTCGGGTTTGACAGATTATTCCATGCGACGAGGTCCCGATAACTTTGACCGAACTCAAGCGCGATCTGAACAAGCGTATCGCCTCTCCTGACAGTGTAATAACCGCGGCTATCCGCCTGTCGCGCCCCTTGCGAGGAAGCATTCGGGCTTGCCTTCGGAGCCTCAGTCCTCACACCGGTGGTGCGGTCGATTACCGGGGCTGAATTGCGGGTCGTGGTGCATGCGACCAGCAGCCCCGGCAAGATAGCTAACAATACTAAACGTACTTTTTTCATTCTCATGGTTTCAATGTTTGACGGCTTTGCGCCGGCAACAGACCGAACGGAAACCAGCGTCGCGAGCGTCACGCAACGCCAGGGCGCAGCGGCACAAAATGGCAATCCTCGAGCGTTACCGTGGTCCACTCGAATTTACCGACACGTTCGATCAATTGCAGCACTTGATGACGCGCTCCAACCGGCGCCACCAACCTCCCACCTATGCTCATTTGTTCCAGCAGGGCCTGCGGTACTTCCATCCCCGCTGCCGCCAGTATGATACCGTCGAACGGGGCAACTTGCGGAAGCCCAAGCATACCATCTCCATAATGCAGCCGGATATTGGCAATGCGCAGCGGACGCAAATTGGTTTTTGCTAATTCGTGCAACGGCTTGATGCGCTCGATCGAATAAACTTCTTTCGCTACCTGCGAAAGGACGGCTGCCTGATAACCGCAGCCGGTGCCGATTTCGAGCACACGGTTAAGTGTCCCGCCGTTGGCGTTGTCGCGCATCACTTCGATCATGCGCGCCACGATATAGGGTTGAGAAATGGTTTGATGATGCCCGATAGGCAATGACGCATCGATATAGGCCTGGCTTGACAGTCCCGAGTCGAGGAATAAATGCCGGGGAACCGCCTCCATCGCCGCCAGCACCTTGCTATCCCTGACGCCCTGCTTCGCAACCCGCCCCACCATCGCTGTCCGGACCGCGTTGGATACCAACACCGACGGCGCGTTTGCTGTCATCGTTTTGAACTGCGCATCGAGGACGGCGGATGCACGTGTCGAGTTTTGCGCAGCATTTTTGGTCGCGGTTTGAGGCGTCGCAACTTTTCTTGTCGCATGCGGCGCCAGCTGCGAGGCTCTGGATGTCGCCTCGACAACAGATGACAAGCTGAGCGGGAAACGCCTGTCCTTATCGCTCATAGCAACCCTTTCCTAAGCTCATCGAGTTGCCGGTTATGCGTAAGGTCGACCTGTAGCGGCGTGACGGAAACAAAACCCTGCGCAACCGCATGAAAATCGGTGCCCTCGCCTGCGTCTTTCTCCTTGCCGGCCGGGCCAATCCAGAAAATCTCCCGGTCGTGCGGATCGCGCATCCGAATGACGGCCTCGGATTCATGGCGTTTGCCGAGGCGAGTTGGAACGACGCGCTTGATTTCGTCGTACGGCAGGTTCGGGATATTTACGTTGAGCAGATAAGGTTTTTGCAACATGTCAAAACCGCGCTCGACAACTTCCCTCGCGATTCTCGCCGCCGCATCGAGATGCTCCCAGCCCTTCTTCACCTGTGAAAATGCAATTGCCGGGATACCGAACAAGAACCCTTCTGTCGCTGCCGCCACAGTGCCGGAGTATAGCGTGTCGTCGCCCATGTTCTGGCCCTGGTTGATACCGGACACAATCAGGTCCGGTTTGAAACAGAGCCCGCCGGTCAACGCGACATGGACGCAGTCCGAAGGTGTGCCATTGATGAAATAAAACCCATTGTCCGCACGATAAACGGAAAGCGGGCGATCCAATGTGAGCGAGTTGGAGCTGCCCGAACGATTGCTGTCCGGTGCAAATACGGCAATTTCGGCAATGGGGCTCAATGCATTCGCGAGCGCGATGATGCCGGGGGCCAGGTAACCGTCATCGTTGCTGATCAGAATTCTCATGGTCCCGATTTTACCCGAAGCAATCTTGTAAAAACCTATTTCACTGCTGGACATTCGCAACACGGGCATCGCGAACGATACGTTTGTGCACATTGGCGCACCTTGGTGTACATATTGACATTCTGCGGTACGCGCCTAAAATCAGACGACCGTTCTTTTTTAACACTTTATAAAATTCGTCAGGAGACAAAATGAAAGCCATCCTCTGCAAGGCGTGGGGACTCCCCGAGACTCTGGTTGTAGAGGATCTGCCAGATGTCACTCCCGGCCCTGGTCAGGTTGCGATCGATGTACATGCCGCCGGTGTCAATTTTCCGGACGTGCTCATCATTCAAAACAAATACCAGTTCAAACCCGAGCTGCCGTTTGTACCCGGCAGCGAGCTTGCGGGCGTCGTACGCGCCATCGGTGAAGGCGTCACGCACGTGAAGCCGGGCGACAAAGTAATGGCGTTCGTGAGCCAGGGCGCATTCGCACAGCAAATTGTGGCAAGCGCGCAAGTGGTGACGCCGATGCCTGCCGGCCTTGACTTCGATACTGCCGCAGCCGTGACGCTAACCTACGCCACCTCGCACCACGCGGTGGTCGACCGCGCGCAGCTTAAGCCCGGCGAGACGATGCTGGTGCTCGGGGCCGCCGGCGGTGTCGGCCTGGCTGCCATTGACATCGGAAAGGCACTCGGTGCGCGAGTGATCGCCGCCGCCTCCAGCGATGAAAAGCTCGAGGTCTGTAAAACGCACGGCGCCGATGCCACGATCAACTACAGCACCGAGGACTTGCGGGAAGCGATCAAGGCGGCGACCGGCGGCAAAGGTCCGGACGTCATTTACGATCCGGTCGGTGGCAGGTACGCGGAGCCGGCATTCCGCTCGATCGCGTGGCGCGGCCGCTACCTGGTGGTGGGTTTCGCCAATGGAGAAATCCCGAAACTGCCGCTCAACCTCGCGCTGTTGAAAGGCGCGTCGCTGGTCGGGGTGTTCTGGGGTGACTTCGCCCGACGGGAGCCGAAAGCGAATTTGGCCGCGATGCGCGAGCTGATGGGATGGATGGCCGAAGGCAAAATCAAGCCGCATATCTCGGGACGCTACGCGCTGGCTGAAACGCCGCAAGCGTTGAACGACATGGCAGCCCGCAAAGTGACGGGGAAAGTGGTGATCCAGCCCCAGCGGTGAATCGCGTAAATAGTAGGGTGCCCCGTGCGCACCCTACTTCCTGCTCCTACGCCACCCGTTCTTCCTTCTTTTCGAAAAACGCCCGAGCAAGTGCGCCATCCCTGGTCCGCGCGAACGGCGGCAAACTCTGCCATATCCGTTTGCCATAGGGCTTGGAAATCAGCCTCGGATCGCAAATCATCAGCACACCGCGATCGGTTTCGTCGCGAATCAGACGTCCGGCGCCCTGCTTAAGATTGATGATTGCTTCCGGCAGTTGATGGTGCATGAAGCCGTTCAGCCCTTTTCTCTCGAGCGCTTCGATGCGTGCCGCCAGCACCGGGTCGTCCGGCGGCGAGAAT
>JAQGMD010000245.1 GCA_028292565.1 Burkholderia sp.
AATACAGCGTGAAAAAAGGGCTTGCGAGAATATAAGAAAAGAGCCGGAAGCGGGTATTTAAAGCAGGTCAGGCCACGTTTCGCGACGGCAGGAATGGCACTGGTTTACTCCTCAGGTGCACGACTCCTCAGGTGCACGACTCCTCAGGCGAACGACTCCTCAGGTGCAACTCCTCAGGTGCAACTCCTCAGGCTCACTACTCCTCAGGCTCACCGGAACTGCGCATCGCAGCCTGTATTGCGCTCAGGGAGAAGCCCCGTTGCTGTAAAAATCGCATCTGCTTCGCTCGTTCCGCTGCATCGGCGGGAGGACTGCCGTATTTTTTGCGCCACACTTCGCGGGCACGCTCTACTTCTCCCTGGGACAAGCTCGCTTTAATGTCACTCAGCGCATCGGCATCGATGCCATGACTTTGCAATTCAGACAGGATGCGGCTATTGCCAAAACGCGCGGCGCGGCGATGGACAAGGGATTCTGAAAATCGGGATAGTGACAGGAATTTGGCAGCTTCGAGCCAGTCGAGCAATGCTTCGACGTCATCGCCCTCTTGAGCATAGCGCGAGAGTTTGCGGTTCAGTTCCAGCCTGCTGTGCTCGCGTGCCGATAAATACTTCAGGGCCCGCGCCTTTAGACTCATTTGCAACTTTGCCATGGCGTTCTAAAAGCGCGGGCCCTTCTCACGTGAAGTAAACAGTACACCATACTCGCGGGATAAAGAGCACCCCGCGGGGAGATTACTCCGCTTCTTTGGCCGCCGCAGCTGCAGCCTTGGCTGCAGCTTTACCCGTTGCTGCAGTTTTTTCTGCGCCGCCAGCCAGTGCAGGAACGCCGAGCGATGCACGCACCTTGTTCTCGATTTCGCGAGCAAGTTCCGGATGCTCTTTCAGGTAATTGCGAGCGTTGTCCTTGCCCTGACCGATCCTCTCACCGTTGTAGCTATACCAGGCGCCGGACTTCTCGACGATTTTCGCGTCAGAGCCGAGATCAAGGATTTCACCTTCGCGGGACGTGCCTTCTCCGTAAAGGATATCGAAGTGCGCTTCCTTGAATGGCGGCGCAACCTTGTTCTTGACAACCTTCACCTTGGTTTCGTTACCGATTACCTCGTCGCCGGCCTTGATCGAACCGGTGCGGCGGATATCCAGGCGCACAGAAGCATAGAACTTCAACGCATTACCGCCGGTAGTCGTTTCGGGGTTGCCGAACATGACGCCGATCTTCATACGAATCTGGTTAATGAAAACAACAAGCGTATTGGTGCGGTTGATGCTGCCGGTCAGTTTGCGCAGCGCTTGCGACATGAGGCGCGCCTGCAAGCCGGGCAAAGAGTCGCCCATATCGCCTTCGATTTCAGCGCGCGGTGTCAATGCAGCGACCGAGTCAATGACGATCATGTCAACGCTGCCCGAACGCACCAATGCGTCAGTGATTTCAAGGGCTTGCTCACCGGTGTCCGGCTGGGAAATCAGCAGGTCGGACAGATTGACGCCCAGCTTCTGCGCGTAAGTTGTGTCCAGCGCGTGCTCGGCATCGATGGAGGCGCAGGTGCCGCCCAGTTTTTGCATTTCGGCGATGGCTTGCAGCGTCAGCGTGGTCTTACCGGACGACTCAGGTCCGTAAATCTCGACCACACGTCCACGCGGCAGTCCGCCTACGCCTAACGCGATATCCAGCCCGAGCGAGCCGGTCGACACAACCTGTATCTCTTCCGCAACGGCACCATCGGCCATGCGCATGACAGAACCTTTACCGAACTGCTTTTCGATCTGCGCCAACGCAGCAGCGAGCGCTTTGCTCTTATCCGGGTTGGGTGCGGATTTTTTATCGTCCATGAGTATTCTTTCCACGGTTGGGTATGAATGAACCTTCAACAGCTGGCCTAAAACGCTTTAAACAGGGCTTTTGGCGTCACAACCAGTACTGTATAAAAAAACAGTGATCTATGCAAGCGCTGTTTTTAAATAATGCGGAAGTTTACTAAACCCGTTGCGGGTGCATACTGATAGTCCGTCGCTCCCTTGCTGCACTAAACGAAACGCAATAGACTAACTTCCTCTAATTGCCGACAGCCAACTATGCGTATTCTGCTTGCCGAGGACGATAGTGTACTAGCCGACGGGCTCACCCGCTCATTGCGGCAGTCCGGATATGCAACCGATTGCGTCAAGACCGGCCCGGAAGCGGATTCGGTCCTGTCGACCCAGGACTTTGACCTGCTGATCCTCGACCTGGGATTGCCAAAAATGTCAGGGCTGGAAGTGTTGCGGCGCCTGCGGGCACGCAATTCGCGGCTTCCCGTGCTGATTCTCACAGCGGGCGATTCGCTTGAGCAGCGGGTAAAAGGGCTCGATCTGGGGGCCGACGATTTCATGGCGAAACCGTTTGCCCTGTCAGAACTGGAAGCGCGCGTCCGGGCGCTTACCCGGCGCGGCGCCGGCGGTGGTCCGACCGTCATCCGGCACGGGCCGCTGTCCTATGACCAGGTGGGCCGCATTGCCTACATGAACGAGCAGATGCTGGACCTGTCGGCGCGTGAACTGGGTTTGCTCGAAGTCCTGCTGCAGCGTACCGGACGACTGGTCTCCAAGGAGCAACTGGTCGATCACTTGTGCGAGTGGGGAGAGGAAGTGAGCAACAACGCCATCGAAGTCTACGTCCATCGCCTGCGCAAGAAAATCGAAGTCGGCGGTGTGCGCATCGCCACGGTTCGGGGCCTGGGCTATTGCCTGGAAAAGTTTTCCGATGCGAACGTCCAGAACCCACCCAACCCGTCAGGCACACCCGGTTGATCCGAGACATGAGCGCCGCCCACGATCCGGATGCGCCCGCTTCCCGTGCATCCGATTCGGCAACTGCCGCGCCGGTTGCGTCGCTCGAGACCCAACCTGCAGAGCCCACCCAGCGCTCTCTTTTTGGTGAAATCCTTGACTGGATGCTGGTGCCGCTTTTGCTGCTGTGGCCGATGAGCATAGCGATCACCTACCTCGTTGCAAAATCGATCGCAAACCATCCGTTCGACCGGGCCCTCGACGACCGCGTCACGGTGTTGGCGCAACAGGTAAAGGAAGTCAGCGGCACAGTGGTCGCGAACCTGCCCGGTCCATCGCGGGATATCCTGCGTGCCGACGATGTCGACAAAGTCTACTTCCAGATAGTGGGCCCCAATGGTGAACTCCTCGACGGCGACCGCGACATGCCGCTCCCTCCGGCGGATGAAGAAAGGTCGCCATGGGGCTCGGCGCAGTTCCGTAATGACACCATGCGTGGGAACGAGGTGCGCATCGCATATGTGCATGTTGATTTGCGGCGCGTGCGGGTGGGCCGGGACGCAGCGAAGGAACCGGCGATGGTACTGGTGCAGGTAGGCGAAACGCTGGATAAACGCATGCAGCTTGCCAATGAAATCATCAAGGGCGTGATTCTGCCGCAGTTCATTATTTTGCCAATCGCACTGGCGCTGGTGTGGTTTGCCCTCTCACGCGGACTGTCGCCGTTGACCGAACTTCAACAGCGCATACGCGCCAGGCGGCCGGATGACCTGAGTCCGATCGAGTCGGGCCAGGTGCCGGAAGAAATTTCGCCACTGGTGCGATCGCTGAATGACATGCTGGAACGCCTGTCGCAGACGATACACATGCAAAAACGGTTCATCGCAGACGCTGCGCACCAGATGAAAACGCCATTGGCGGGCATGCGCATGCAATCCGAGCTCGCGCTACGCGAAACGGACCAGGATGAAATTCATCGGTCACTCGAGCAGTTGTCCAAGAGCTCGCAGTCGGCAACGCGCCTGGTCAACCAGCTGCTGGCTCTCGCGCGGGCCGAAAACCAGGCGCCGGACACTAACGCCCTGGCTCCGCTCGAGCTATGCGAACTGGCGCGCAACGTGGTGCAGGATTGGGTGCAGGCGTCGTTTGCGTATCGGATCGATCTCGGCTTTGAGCAGCCGGGTTATCCCGTCATGGTGCTTGGCAATCCGGTGATGCTGCGCGAAATGCTGAGCAACCTGATCGATAACGCATTGCGTTACACGCCTTCTCCCGGCAGCGTCACACTCAGGGTTCGTACAGCGGATGAAAAATTCGCGATCCTGGAAGTGGAAGACACCGGCCCCGGTATTCCGGCATCCGAGCGCACTCACGTTTTCGAACGTTTTTACCGCATCCTCGGGAGCAACGTCGAGGGCAGCGGATTAGGATTGTCGATCGTGCGCGAGATCGCTCAACAGCACGGTGCGGATGTCGACATTTTCAACAATCCGCGCAGCCACGATCCGAAATTTCCGGGCAGCCTGTTCCGCGTGACGCTGCGCATGGAACAGCGCTCCGCCAACATGGACGACATCAGCTGACATGAAGCCCGAATCTCCAGACATCGGATCGCAAAGACTCGCGGCATATTGGCGCAGCGCGAGGCGCCTGACCATGATTTTGCTAGGCATATGGTTCCTGGTGACGTTCAGCGTGATTTTTTTCGCGCGTTCGTTATCCGAGTTCCAGCTGTTCGGCTGGACCTTCTCCTATTACATGGCAGCGCAGGGCACCCTCTTCGTCTACCTGGCCATCGTGGGGTTCCATGCGTGGGCCATGGCCAGGCTCGACCAGCGGTTCACGGGTAAGGACGGCCATGACGACTAAAGCCTTTTTCTGGCAGCTCGTACGCAATTATTCCTTGTACACGATGGGGTTCATCCTCTTTTTACTGGGGCTTGCGATCCTTGAAAAAGAAGGCTTTCCCCGCGCCTGGATCGGCTATCTGTTTATCTTCTCCACCATCCTGCTGTACGCGGGGATAGGGGTTATCAGCCGCACCTCGGATGTGTCGGAATACTACGTCGCCGGACGACGCGTGCCGGCACTGTTCAACGGCATGGCGGTCGCCGCGGATTGGATCTCGGCGGCAAGCTTCATCAGCATGGCCGGAGGACTCTACCTGTACGGCTTTGACGGACTTGCTTACATCATGGGCTGGACCGGCGGCTACTGCCTGATCGCCCTGTTGGTTGCGCCCCACCTGCGCAAGTTCGGGCAATACACGATTCCGGATTTCCTCGCCGCGCGTTACATCGGCCGCTACAGCGGCAACGTGGTGCGCATCGCTGCGGCGGTGGCGACCATCATCGTGTCGTTTACCTATGTGGTCGCGCAGATCTACGGTGTCGGGCTGATCACCTCGCGCTTCACCGGCATCGATTTTTCGGTCGGCATTTTCCTCGGCCTGGCAAGCATCCTGGTGTGCTCATTCCTCGGTGGCATGCGCGCGATCACATGGACCCAGATTGCCCAGTACATCATCATGATCATCGCCTACATGACCCCGGTGATATGGCTGTCCATAAAGCACACCGACATTCCGGTTCCCCAGGTCGCGTACGGTTCGGCGCTATCCAAACTGGGCGAACGGGAAAAGGAGTTGGCCGACGATCCGAAGGAAAAAGAAATCCGCGCGGTGTTCAGGCTGCGCGCCGACGAATACGAAGCGCGAATGAAGGCATTGCCCAAGTCGTGGGAAGAAGGCCGCATCGACGCGCAGCGAATTGTCGACGATCTCAAGAGTGACGGCGCCTCGCTGATCGAGATCAGGGCGGCGACCCAGACACTTGCGGCTTACCCCAAAACCCCCGAAGAGGCCAGGCGCAGATGGGTTGAGGCGAGGGACGCCAATCTCGCCCACGCAGCGCCGGTGACACCGCATGCCAAACCTTTCCCAGGCAAGGATGAAGCCGCATCCGACGTCAAGCGCAACAATTTCCTGGCGCTCGCGTTTTGCCTCATGATGGGGACCGCCGCTTTGCCGCACATCCTGACGCGGTTCTACACCACGCCGTCGGTGCAGGAAGCGCGCGCCTCGGTTTTCTGGGCCCTGTTTTGCATCATGCTGATCTATACCGCGGTGCCGGCGCTGGCGGTGCTGGTGAAATACGACATCTACACGTCGCTGGTGGGCACCGATTTCTCGCGGATCCCTGCGTGGGTGTCGTATTGGGCGAATATCGACAAAGCCAACCCGCTCGTCAACATTACGGATATCAACCGGGACGGCATTGTCCAGCTGGCGGAAATCTTCCTCGATGGCGACATGGTCGTGCTGGCCACACCGGAAATCGCCGGACTGCCCTACGTCGTATCCGGCTTGATCGCCGCCGGCGGACTGGCGGCCGCGTTATCAACGGCGGACGGACTGCTGCTGGCAATATCGAATGCGCTTTCCCACGACACCTATTACAAGGTGATCGATCCGCACGCATCGAGCCAGAAGCGCGTGACGATTTCGAAATTGCTGCTGCTGGTCGTGGCGATGGTCGCCGCCTATGCCGCCTCTCTCAAACCCGGAAACATCCTGTCAATGGTCGGCACCGCGTTCTCGCTCGCCGCTTCGATCCTGTTTCCCGCATTGATACTGGGTGTGTTCTGGAAGCGCGCCAATCAGCAAGGCGCCCTGGCGGGCATGGTCGCCGGCCTGGTCGTATGCTTGTATTACATGATCCATACGCATCCTGCGCTGGGTGGTTCGCCCAGCGCACAATGGTTCAGCATCTCCTCGATTTCGGCCGGTGTATTCGGTGTGCCCGCCGGTCTGCTGGCCATCGTGGTGGTCAGCCTGCTGACGCCTCCTCCGGACGAGCGCACGTACGCATTCGTGGATCATATCCGCTCGCCATAGCAAAACGGCCGCAGGATCCCTGCGGCCGTTTTTCCGAAACAGCGGAAAATCAGAGCACGATGGTCTGCGCTTCGCCTTCCTCGCGTGCGCGGATTTCGCCGATGCGGCTGACCTGCTCGCCTGCCGCTTTCAAATGGGCGATCGCCGCATCCGCATTCTCCTGCGATACGATCACAACCATCCCGATGCCGCAGTTGAAGACGCGGTGCATTTCCGCATCCTCCACACCGCCATGCTGCTGCAACCACGTAAACAACGGCGGCATGGTCCAGGCTTCGCGATGCAGTACTGCCGTCAGGTTATCGCGCAATACGCGCGGCACGTTTTCGACCAGCCCGCCGCCGGTGATATGCGCCATGCCTTTGACTTCCAGCGTCTCCATCAGTGCCAGCAGCGGCTTGACGTAGATACGCGTCGGTTCCATCAGTACGTCGGCCAGCCTGCGGCCGTGGAAGTCCGCGTTCAGGTCCGGCTTGGCGACCTCGATGATCTTGCGCACCAGCGAGTAGCCGTTGGAATGCGCGCCGGAAGATGCCAGTCCCAGTACAACGTCGCCGGGGATGATCTTGCTGCCGTCGATGATCTTGGATTTTTCCACCGCGCCCACCGCGAAACCGGCCAGGTCGTATTCGCCATCCGGATACATGCTCGGCATTTCGGCAGTTTCGCCGCCGATCAGCGCGCAGCCAGCCTGCTCGCAACCGGTCGCAATGCCCTTGACGACATCGGTAGCGGCCGCTACGTCGAGCTTGCCGCAAGCGAAGTAATCGAGGAAAAACAGGGGTTCGGCCCCCTGCACCAGAATATCGTTGACGCTCATCGCGACCAGGTCGATGCCAACCGTGTCGTGCTTTTTCAGATGGAAGGCCAGCTTCAGCTTGGTGCCAACGCCATCGGTGCCGGAAACGAGAACCGGATCCTTGTATTTCTTGCTGATCTCGAAAAGGGCGCCGAAACCGCCGATACCGCCCAGGACGCCCTCACGCATGGTGCGTTTTGCAAGCGGTTTGATCGCTTCGACCAGGGCATCCCCTGCTTCGATGTCGACCCCGGCGTCGCGGTAGGATAGGGAAACGTTAGAAGAACTCATGATGTGAATAGTGGCAGAGGCGGTAAAATAGACGGTTTGAGGCGAAATTCGCCCGACCAAACCGCTATTTTAACAAACCGATCGATACCTCCCCCCAATTCATGCCTTTTTCTTTGACTTCAGAGCAAAAACAGACCCTCCTGTGGCTCGGGCTGGGGATTGCGCTGGTCGCATTGCTGGTGCTGCTGGGCCCCATCCTGGCGCCATTTATCGCCGCCGCGATCCTTGCGTATGCGTTGAATCCCGCAGTCGACGCGCTGTCATCGAAACGCATAGGGAAATTCGCGATACCCCGCGCGCTGGCGGTCATCGTGGTCATGCTGCTGCTGGCGGCCGCGTTATTGGCGCTGGTTTTGATCGTCATCCCGGTCGTTCAGAAGGAAATCCCGCTGTTGCGCGACCAGATTCCGGTCCTGCTTGCGAAGGCCCACGCGGCCCTTGCGCCCCGGCTGCAGGCGCTGGGCATCAATGTCCCGATGGACAGCGAAGGCATCAGGGCTCTCGTGACCGAATATTTCAGCACCAGTGGTGACGCAATCTGGAGTACCGTGCTGGCGTCTGCAAGAGTAGGCGGCGTGGCCGTATTGGGCTGGCTTGTCAATGCACTACTGATTCCGGTGGTCTTGTTTTACCTGTTGATGGATTGGCATTCCCTCCTGGCCCACCTGCGCAACGCGGTTCCCCGCCGCTGGGTCGGCAAGACACTGGAGATGGCCCGCGAAACCGACGGCCTGCTGGCCCAGTACCTGCGCGGCCAGCTGGCCGTGATGCTGGTGCTGTCTGTCTATTATTCGGTGGCGCTGGCGATCGCGGGCTTCGATGTTGCACTACCGGTGGGGATCATCACCGGCTTACTGGTATTTATTCCCTACCTCGGCTTTGGATTGGGCCTGATGCTGGCCCTTATCTCAGCCGTCCTGCAGTTCGACGGACTGCAAGGATTGATCGCGGTCGCGATTATTTATGGCCTGGGCCAGGTGCTTGAAAGCTTTATCCTTACGCCGCGCCTCGTAGGTGAACGAATCGGCTTGCACCCGGTGACCGTTATCTTCGCGTTGCTCGCGTTCGGTCAATTGTTCGGTTTTGCCGGCGTGCTGCTCGCCCTGCCCGCCACCGCTGTCGTATCGGTCGCGCTCAGGCATCTGCGTGCCCAGTATGTCGACAGCAGTTTCTACAGGCAGTCGTGAGGCACTGAAAAGAATCAAACATGAAGAATCAGACATGAGGCAGTTGTTGCTCGATCTGGGCGCGGACAAGCCGCAGACCCTGGATAATTTCGTGGCGGGACAGAATGAGGAGCTGCTGCAGCTTCTGCTGCGCTTTGTGCAGCGCGCACCAAATACGTCGAATGAACGTTTCGTCTACCTGTGGGGCGAGCCCGGCGCCGGCAAGTCGCATCTCTTGCAGGCATTGGCAAATGCACCAGATGCGCGCTATATTCCAGCCGATGCAAACCTGGATGCGTTTTTGTTCAATAGTGAAGCGACGCTGTATCTGATGGATGACTGCGACCGGCTCTCGCCGGATTCCCAGATCGCCGCCTTCGCCTTGTACAACCAGGTGCGTGAAAACGCCGGCTTGCTGGTGGCGGCAGGCGCCCTGCCCCCGGCGCGACTCAAACTCCGCGAGGATTTGCGGACACGTCTGGGCTGGGGTTTGATCTATCAGTTGCACGGACTGACCGATGATGAAAAAATTGCAGCGCTGGGGCGTGCCGCGCATTCCCGCGGAATGACCCTGTCGCCCGGCGTGTTACCCTATCTCATCACGCATTTCCGCCGTGACATGCGGTCCTTGTCGACTATGCTCGATGCGCTGGACCACTATTCACTGGAAACGCAGAGGCCGATTACCTTGCCGCTCCTGCGCAGCCTGCTGCAACAGGAAGGCGAACCGAAAGCAGAATGAATATCGCATTATTTGACCTCGACCACACCTTGCTGCCGCTCGATTCCGACTACGAGTGGGGGCAGTTCCTTGTCCGTATCGGAGCCGTGGACGGCGAGGCCTTCGCAAAGCGCAATGCCGCGTTTTACGCGCAGTATGAAGCGGGAACGCTCGACCCTGTCGAGTATCTCGAATTCGCGCTCAACACGCTGGCGCAGTTTTCCCACAGGCAGTTGAGCGACTGGCACCTGCAGTACATGGAGGAAGTGATTCGGCCGGCCATCCTGCCCCCGGCTCTCGACCTGGTGAAGCAACATCTGGATGCCGACCACGTGGTTGCCATTGTTACCGCAACCAACCGCTTCGTCACCGGCCCGATTGCAGAGGCGTTCGGCGTGGCGCATTTGATTGCGGCCGAACCGGAACTGTCGCCGGATGGCCGGATTACCGGCAAGCTGCTGGGTGTTCCCACCTCAGGCGAAGGCAAAATCCTCCATACGCAAGCCTGGCTCGCCGCCATGGGAAAATCGCTCGGCAGCTTCGAACGCAGCTATTTTTACAGCGATTCGCAGAACGATATCCCGCTGCTGTCGGCGGTCACCGACCCGATTGCGACCAATCCGAACGCCCGCTTGAAAGCCCATGCGCAAGCGCACGGCTGGCCTATCATGAACCTATTCAATGATTAAAAAGTTTATCCGACGCATCCTGGGCGTCAAACCCAACCCGATCGACAATACCAAGCCGGTAATACTCGGCCCAAAAGATCACAGCATCAATCACGAACTGTTGTCGCCGAACGCGGTTCGCGTTACACAAACCCTGCAGGAAGCCGGATTCAAGGCTTTCATCGTGGGCGGCGCGGTGCGCGACCTGCTGCTCGACGCCAAGCCGAAAGATTTCGACGTTGCCACCAATGCCACGCCTGAACAGGTGAAACGCCTGTTCCGCCGCGCATTCATCATCGGCAAGCGCTTCCAGATCGTCCATGTCATGTTCGGCCAGGAAATCATCGAAGTGACCACCTTCCGCGGGGCATCGGCGGAAGCCTCGCCCAAGGACGAACACGGCCGGGTACTGCGCGACAACACCTTTGGCGAGCAGCATGAAGACGCGGTACGCCGCGATTTCACCATCAATGCGATGTACTACGATCCGGCCACGCGTACGGTATTCGATTATCACCGCGGCACCGAGGACATCCGCAACAAGACATTGCGCATGATCGGCGTGCCCGAGGCGCGGTACCGCGAGGACCCGGTACGCCTGCTGCGCGTGGTGCGCTTTGCCGCCAAGTTGAACTTCACGATCGATCCGGCCACCCGGGAGCCGATCCAGGTGATGGCGCCCCTGATCAACAACGTGCCGGCGGCACGCGTGTTCGATGAGATGCTGAAACTGCTCATGAGCGGACATGCACTGGCCTGTCTCCAGCAATTGCGCAAGGAAGGCTTGCACCATGGCCTGCTGCCGCTGCTCGATGTCGTGCTGGAACAGCCGCTCGGCGAAAAATTTGTCACGCTGGCGTTGGCCAATACCGACCAACGCATCCGGCAAGGCAAAGGCGTATCGCCCGGCTTCCTGTTCGCATCGCTGCTATGGCACCAGGTGGTCGAGAAATGGGTTGCCTACCAGGCGGCCGGCGAGTATCCGATCCCGGCGCTCCACCTGGCGGCCGACGACGTGCTGAGCACGCAAACCGAGAAACTGGCATTGCAGCGCAGGATAGCCTCCGACATGCGGGACATCTGGGCGATGCAGCCACGCTTCGACCGGCGCGTGGGCAAGTCACCCTACAAGCTGCTCGAGCATCCGCGTTTCCGCGCGGGGTACGACTTCCTGCTACTGCGATGCGCGTCGGGTGAAATCGACGAAGAGATCGGCGAATGGTGGACCGATTTCATGGACGCTGACGGCCCCGGCCGGGACGCGCTGCTCACGAAGAAGCCCAGGGCCGAAGGCGAAGCCCAGGGACCGAAGAAGCGCCGCCGCCGCAGCGGCCGTGGCAAACCGAAAACCGGTTCCGAGGGGGCGCCCTCCGACGATGCGCCGGCAGACGGCGATACCGCCTGAACATGGCGGGCGTGCTGGCTTACATCGGGATCGGGTCCAACCTGGGCGACGCCCAGGGAAACGTGCAGCGCGCAATCCTGCGGCTGGCCAGGTTGCCGGATACCCGGTTAAGCGGACAATCCAGCCTGTTTCGTACCGCGCCGATTGATGCGGGCGGTGACGATTACATTAATGCGGTGGCATGCGTTGATACCCGATTGACCGCGCCGCAGTTGCTTGAACAGTTGCAGGCGATCGAGCAGGATTTCGGTCGCGAGCGACCGTTTCCAAACGCGCCGCGCACTCTCGATCTCGACATCCTGCTGTTCGGCCAGCAGACGATCCGGACCCAGTCGTTGACGGTGCCGCATCCGCGTATGACCGAGCGCGCATTCGCGCTCATCCCGCTGCTGCAGATCGATCCGTTCATTGCGATCCCGGGCAAGGGCCCGGCCCACAGTTTCGTTGCGGGCGTGGCAGGGCAAGCGATCCAGAAATTGTGAGATCCAGATGACGCAACTTCCGGTGTGGGTGCAGACTGTCGGCTTGCTGACCATGTCGAACATATTCATGACAGTCGCCTGGTACGGGCATTTGAAGAATCTATCGGGAAAGGCATGGTATATCGCAGCGCTGGTGAGCTGGGCGATCGCGCTGTTCGAATACCTGTTGCAGGTGCCGGCCAATCGTATCGGCTACACTCATTTCAGCCTGGCCCAACTGAAGATCATGCAGGAGGCGATTACACTTACCATGTTCGTGCCCTTTGCGATGATCTACATGAATCAGCCATTCAAGCTGGATTACATTTGGGCAGCCTTGTGCCTGGTCGGTGCCGTCTATTTCATTTTTAGAAGCTGATCTTCAGGTCGCATATGAGTCTCGAAAAATACAGATACGTAGTGGTCGAGGGGCCGATCGGAGTGGGGAAAACCACGCTGGTGCGCAAACTCGCCGAGAGCTTCAACGCGCAGACCATGCTCGAACTCCCCGAGGAAAACCCTTTCCTGGAAAAGTTTTATCGGGATGCGGCGCGCTATGCGTTGCCCACGCAAATGTTCTTCCTGTTCCAGCGCATGAACCAGTTGCGCGA
>JAQGMD010000253.1 GCA_028292565.1 Burkholderia sp.
CGCGGCGCTCGGTGCGCATCGCTTCATCGAAGCTTTGCGTCGAATTGAGGAAGGCGGCGCGTACACCCAATTCCGCCAGCGCGTCGACCTGATCCTGCATCAACGCAATCAAGGGCGAAACCACCACACCCACGCCGTCGCGCACCAATGCGGGAATCTGGTAACACAGCGACTTGCCGCCGCCGGTCGGCATCAGGACCAGGGCGTCGCCGCCCTGCCCCACATGGTTGACGATTTCGCCCTGATGGCCCCGAAACTTCGGATAACCGAAGACGGTTTGGAGTATGTTGAGCGCGCGGTTGCTGACGGTTTTTTCTGGCATCCCGTATTTTAATCTGCCCACACCACCAATCCACTATATGCGGTGAAGATAACAACAAATCCGAATGCGATGCGGTACCAGGCGAATACCGTGAAGTCGTGCGTACTGATATAACGCAGCAACCAGCGCACGCAAAGGAAGGCTGAGACGAAGGCGGCCACCGTACCGATCCCGAACAGCGGGATATCGGCGGCGGACAGTAGGTCGCGATCCTTGTATAGCGAATAGAAACTGGCCGCGAGCAGCGTAGGAATTGCAAGAAAGAAAGAGAATTCAGTGGCAGCCTTGCGCGACAAACCGAACAGCATGCCACCGATGATGGTCGCACCCGAACGGCTGGTGCCGGGCACCAGCGCAAACGCCTGTGCGCAGCCAACCTTCAGCGCATCCATTGCAGTCATTTCATCTACCGATTGAATCCGCACAGCGACCGGGTTGAGCTTGTGGCGGCGCTCGACCCACAGGATGATCAACCCGCCAATGATGAACGCGAGCGCAACCGGAACCGGGGCGAACAGGAATACCTTGATGGTTTTATTGAACAGGAAGCCAAGGACGGCCGCCGGAAAAAAAGCGATCAGGAGATTCAGGATGAATTTCTGCGCTTTGACATCGGTGAACATGCCGCTCAACACGCCGCCGATCCTTGCGCGGTATTCCCAACACACCGCCAGCATGGCGCCGGCCTGGATGGCGATACCAAAGACTTTTACTTTCTCGCCGGTGAAATTGAGCAGGCTGGCGGTCAGGATCAGGTGACCCGTGGATGAAATCGGCAGGAATTCCGTGAGGCCTTCCACGATGCCCATGATGAGCGCTTTCAGCGCGAGAGTGAGATCCATGTTCTATGTATTGGCGATTTGCACAAGAGAGAGACAACAAAAAACCCGCCGGAAGTGACGCCGCGCGGGTTCGGGATGCGGTAACGCAATGACGCTATTTCGTCGGCTCAAAGGTTACCACGAGACTGTTGGGTTTTGTCGTGATTTTCGACAAGGTGAAGGAGGTGCCGCCGTAGCGGAGATCCTCTGGCTTGAAGGTGTACAGGGGCGCATCGCTGAGCAGTTGTTCGGCCAGCAGGCTGCCGATTTTCCTGAATTGATTCGAATAGGCGGAATCGATGCCATCCACCGCGAATTGTTCGACACGCGCGTCGCCGAGGACCAGCGCATTACGGGCCGGATCGAATTTGAGGTTTCCTGAAACCGACAGGTTGCCTTTCCACGACCGGTTGAGAAACGGCGGTGCGATCGAGGTGTCCATGCTCGTTACGATGCGATTGGTATCGGGCTGCAATGCCACCTTCGGATTGGTGACATGGATGTCGAGCAGTTCGAGGTAGCGATTATTAAAAGGGAATTTTTGCGCGAGCGCTTCCTGCAGCCGGGCGACCGGAATTTCCATTTCGCGCGGGCCCATCAATGTGGCGCAGGATGCCAGCACCCAAGTCGCGGCAATTATTAACAATGCATTAAGTCGCGGTTTCATTGTTCTTCCCTCATTGTTCTTCACTTTGTGGATGTGAGTTCGTCAAGCCGCGTCAGGTAGAACAGCGCCTCGGCACGCGTATCGCCGCACATCTCCCTTGATGGTTGTAGACTGCCGCACACCGGTGGTCGTTCCGGCCTGCCGAATATTTTGCAACGATTCTCGTCGTCAAGCTGCGCGCAGCGCACACCCGCGGGTTTCCCATTTGGCATCCCGGGAATCGGCGAAGAAATCGACGGTGCGATACAGCAGGCGCCGCAACCGGGGCGGCAGGAGACCTTATTCATAACGTAATGCCTGGATCGGCAACAGGCTCGCTGCCTTGCGTGCCGGATAATAGCCAAAAAAGATACCGATCGCGGCGGAGAAGCCGACCGCCAGCACGATCGATTCCGGCGACAGGCGGGTCGCCCAGCCTGCGAAATGGGCAACGAGGTACGAGCCTGCGGCACCCAGGAGTATTCCGACGAAACCGCCGATCAATGACAAGGTGACTGCTTCGACCAGGAATTGCGTGAGGATATCCCTGGCGCGCGCGCCGACCGCCATGCGCAGGCCGATTTCGCGAGTGCGCTCGGTGACCGACACCAGCATGATATTCATGATGCCGATGCCGCCGACCAGCAGCGATACCGATGCCACGGCGGCAAGCAGCAGCGTCATGACCCGCGAGGATTCTTCCTGCGCTTGCAGCATTTCCGTCAGGTTGCGTACGGTGACCGGATCGTTCTGGTCAGGTTGAGTACGCTTGCGCTGACGCAGCAGTCCCCGAATTTTTTCTTCGACTTCCTTCATGTCCGCGCCCTCGCGCACCTTGACCTGTATGGTCCATACGCGACGCAGCTTGCCTTGGGTACTGCCGAACAGCCGGCTGCGCGCGGTCGGCAATGGCACCATGATCACATCATCCTGGTCCTGGCCCATCATGCTCTGCCCTTTCCGGTCCAGCACGCCGACGATGGTGAACGGGATGTTGCCGATTCGTACCGATTGGTCCACCGGGTCCATATCGCCGAACAGCTCCCTGGCCACCGTCTGGCCGATCAGCGCGACTTTTCCGGCGCCCGACAGCTCCGAGTACTCGAACATCCGGCCCGCGACGAGCGGCCAGTCGCGCGCTTCGAAATAATCGGGATAGACACCGTAGATCTGGGTGGACCAGTTGCTGCTGCCAGCGATGACCTGGCGGGTGCCACGAATGAAGGGCGCGGCCACCTGGACTTCCGGAATCTCGGCGACGATGGCCTCGGCATCGTCCTCGGTCAGGTTTTCATTCGCGCCCGCTCCCAGCCTGACGCCCGAGGAGGTGGAGGAACCGGGAGTGAGCATCATCAGGTTGGAACCCAGGCTCTTGATCTGTTCCTCTACCCGTGCCTGTGCGCCTGCGCCGACCGCGATCATCGTGATCACTGCGCCGACGCCGATGATGATGCCGAGCATAGTCAGGATCGAACGCAGCTTGTTGACGCGCAGCGCGTTGAGCGCGATCCGTATCGTTGCCAACAGGTTCATGCCGACACACTTTCCATGCGTGCGAGTGCGGCCTGGGCGTCGTTCGGTTGGTTCGGCTCGTCGCCGATGACCAGGCCGTCCCGGAATGAAATGATGCGCGTGGCGAAAGCAGCAACTTCCTGTTCGTGCGTGACCATCACGATGGTCATCCCCTGCTGGTTCAGTCGTTGCAAAAGCGCCATGATCTCAATGCTGGTGCGCGAATCGAGGGCGCCGGTCGGTTCGTCGGCGAGAATCAGCGAGGGATTATTGACCAGTGCGCGCGCGATGGCGACCCGTTGCTGCTGGCCGCCCGACAGCTGCGCCGGATGGTGATCCGTGCGTTCGCCCAGTCCGACCTCGGTGAGGCTCTGCATTGCGCGCGTCTTGCGCTCTGGGGCGGGGGCTCTGGAATAAAGCAGGGGCAGCTCGACGTTATCAAGCGCGGTGGTGCGTGGCAGCAGGTTGAACTGCTGGAATACGAATCCGATGCGCTTATTGCGGATCGCGGCCAGTTCATCGTTGGAGAGCGTGGCGACGCTTTCCCCGGCGAGCAGGTATTCACCTGCGCTGGGCAGGTCGAGACATCCGAGCAGGTTCATGAATGTCGATTTTCCGGAACCGGAAGCACCCATAATAGCGACGAATTCCCCGCGGTCGATCGACACCGAGACGCCGCGCAATGCGCGCACGGTGGTGGGGCCCATGACGTACTCTTTCGTCAGCCCGTTCGTTTCAATGAGCTTGTTCATTCGTCAGTACATCCTCGGCCCAGGCGTGCGTTGCTGCGGCCTGCGGCCCTGCTCCACCCGGTTCGTCCCGGTGATGATTTCCATACCCTCTTGCACTTCAGGCGAAATCACTTCTGTCGACGTCCCGTCACTCAGCCCGAAGCGCACTTCTAGCGCCTTCGGTTGCTTGTTCGCACCGATCGTGTAGATGCGTCCCCGGACGCCTCCGCCATTGCGGCGGTCGCCGCTTTCGGCGAGGATTTCCTCGTACTTGGTTTTTTGCGCCGGCGTCAGTATTTCGCTGACCTGCGCCCGCATCTCGCTGCGGCTGCGCTCAGCGAGCTTCTGGCGCTCGCCTTCCGGTGCTTCCCTCGATGCCATCATCTTGCTGCGCATGCCGGCGAAGACAGTATCGAGTTTCACTTTCTGGCTGTCGTCCAGTTGCAATTCCTTTTCCAGGCGCTCGCGCATTGCCCGCATCGGGCCGCCAGCGCCGCCCGTTCCGTTCGGCCGTGCATCAGCCTGGGATGAGGAAACGGTCGGCCTCTGGTTCGGCGCGCCGGCCGGCCGGTAACGCAAAGCCGCATTGGCCACCTTTAACACGTCGCTACGGCTGTCGGTGACTATCCTGACATTGGCCGTCATGCCGGGCAATAATTCCTTGTTCGGATTGGAGGTGCTGATGACCACTGTATAAGTGACTACATTCGACACGTTCTGGGCCGCCTTGCGAATCTGTTTTACCGCGCCTTCAAACGTGCGGCCCGAGAAAGCATCCACCGTAAACGTGGCCTTCTGTCCGACCCTGATCCGTCCGATTTCCGATTCGTCTATCGCCGCGTCGACCTGCATGTCGGTCAGGTTTTCCGCAATGACGAACAACTCCGGCGACTGCAGGCTGGCGGCGACCGTCTGCCCTTTTTCGACGCTGCGCTTGATGACGATGCCATTGACAGGCGCCTTGATCGCGTTGCGTTCAAGGTCGATCCTCGCTTGTGCCAGTGACGCTTCGCGCTGTTTGACAACCGCTTCCGCGTTGCGCGCGTTGGCCGCGGCGACGCCCGCTTGCGCCTTTGCGGTATTCACCTGCTCGGCCAGCACATTGTAGTTAGCTTGTGCCGTATCGCGTTCGGCGGTCGAAATGAAACCTTTCTCCACCAGTTGCTGCTTGCGCGCCAGGTCGCGTTTTGCCTCCGCCAGATTGACTTCAGCCTTGGACACCTCGGCCCGCTGCGCGGCGATATTCGCCTGCTGCGTCATCACCTGCGAGCGCGCCGCATCCACGTCGGCCTGCACCTGTCGCACCTTGTATTCGAATGTTTCAGGATCGATGCGCGCAATGATCTGACCCTGCTTTACCTCGCTATTGAAATCGACCAGGACTTCCCGCAATTGTCCCGACACTTGCGAGCCCACCTGCACCGACACTACCGGGCTCAGCGTGCCCGAAGCGGCGACGGCCGCGGCGATGCTTCCTCT
>JAQGMD010000266.1 GCA_028292565.1 Burkholderia sp.
CCGCTTCGACGCGGGCGATTGCCTCGCGTATTGATTTGAGATCCATTCCGCCAGCAGGCGCCGCCGGCTCACGATTGATGCTGCTTTCCATCTCCGGTGTTTCGAGCTTCGAGTCTTGCGACGCTGATTTGGCCTGTTTCGTTTGCATGTTGAACTCCAACGGATGAGCATTCCGGTGGGTTCTTGTTACTTATTTGGGCCGGAATTTCTTATCCCTGCATTATCGACGTCCGTAAATCAATCGAACTGTCGAAAAAAGGGAGAAATCCGATCCATTTCGCCGATATGCGATGCGGGGATTCGATTACGCGCAACGCTTCATCGGGAAATGAGAGTACCCTAACGTGCGTGCAGAGCTGGCGTTGACAAACAGGCAATGCCACGGACCAACAAATGCAGGATAGTTATGCGCCAGCAGAAAAATAAGAAATCCACGGAGCCAGCCGAATTGCTCCCGGATCCTGAAGCCAGCGAAAGAGACGACGATCTGGAGACGATCCACGCCATCTTCGCCGAAGATTTTGCCGAGCTGTCTGCCCTTTACCAGGCAGACAGTCCCAAGCGGATCGCGATTCTCCACGAGGCATTGGCGGCGGGCGATCGCGTGCGAGTGGCCAAAGTGGCACATGCATTCAGCGGCAGTTGCGCATCGCTCGGCGCCACCCGCTTGTCCACACTCTGCAAGGAGATCGAGCTGTTAGCGCGGGCAGAGGCGTCGGAGTGCCTCGAACAGAAGCTCTCGGCCATCGAGGCGGAATACCAGCGCATCAGCGCCAAGCTGAAATCGCTGACCTAAACGTTAAAACTGATTCCCTGCGCCAGCGGCAATGAGTGGCTGTAATTTACCGTGTTGGTCGCGCGTCGCATGTACGCCTTCCAGGCGTCTGAGCCCGACTCCCGACCGCCGCCGGTTTCTTTTTCACCACCGAACGCCCCACCGATTTCGGCACCACTAGGCCCGATGTTGACGTTGGCTATGCCGCAATCGCTGCCAGCCATGAACAACTCCGCTTCGCGCAGATCCGTGGTGAAAATGCTGGAGGAAAGGCCCTGGGGCACGGCATTATTCAACGCGATTGCCTGCTCCAGCGTCTCGTACCGAACGATGTAAAGTATCGGCGCGAATGCCTCCCGATGCATCAGTTCGGTCTGCGCGGGCATCTCCACCAGCACCGGCTTGACGTAATAGCCATTCGGACAGCCATCCACGACCACCCGCTCACCCCCATACACTGTGCCGCCCTCCGCGCGCGCCAGGCCGAGCGCCTGCTGCATCGCCTCAAATGCGTGGCCGTCGATTAACGGCCCGACCAGGGTGCGCGTTTCCAGCGGATTCCCGACCGGCAGCGATGCATAGATTTTTTTCAGGCGCGGGACCAGTTCGTCGTATATGCCGCCATGGACAAACAGCCGGCGCAATGTGGTGCAACGCTGTCCCGCCGTGCCTACTGCAGCGAAAGTGATCGCTCGCACCGATAGCTCTATGTCGGCGCTCGGCGCGACGATCATTGCGTTGTTCCCGCCAAGTTCAAGAATGGATCGGGCAAGACGCTTTGCACAGCGCTCAGCTACGGCCCGGCCCATCCGCGTGCTGCCGGTGGCGCTGATCAGCGGCACCCGCTTGTCGTCGACCAGCACCGCGCCGGACTCATGATTACCAATGATGAGTTGGGATAGTCCTTCTGGGGCTTCGCTGCCGAAACGCGCCATCGCTTTTTCGAACAAGGACTGCACCGCGATTGCCGTCAACGACGTTTTCTCCGATGGCTTCCACACCACACTATTGCCGCATACGAAAGCCAGCGCCGCGTTCCAGGACCAAACGGCAACCGGGAAGTTGAAAGCGGAAATCACACCGACCACTCCCAGCGGGTGCCAGGTTTCCATCATGCGATGCCCCGGGCGTTCGGAGGCGATGGTCAGGCCATACAGCTGCCGTGACAGGCCAACCGCGAAATCGCAGATATCGATCATCTCCTGCACTTCGCCCAAGCCTTCCTGCAGGATCTTGCCGGCTTCGATCGAGACCAGTTGCCCGAGCATCTCTTTGTTTGCACGCAATTCGTCTCCGAACAGACGCACCAGCTCGCCGCGGCGCGGCGCCGGCACGCTGCGCCATTGCTCGAACGCCGCCTGTGCTCGTGTGATCTTCCCGGTGACGTGCCCGGGTTGATCCATGCGCAGGCTTGCCAGCTGTTCCCCGGTAATCGGCGTCAGACTACGCAAATCCTGACCCTGGTATTGACTGAATTGCATGCCGGTTCCTGCCAGCAGATCTTTGATTGGTTCCATCGAAGTCTCCTTCATCGCCGACGCCGGCCATCCGGCCGCGATAACGAAAATATTTCACTCGATCCGAACTTTTTTTGCAGGACAACCCCACATGGTCACTACCTGCCTCGCGCGGGAATTGTCAATTCAACCGTGTGGAACTGACTATGAACACAATAGGAAAATCCGGCTACACGCCTGGTTCGCTCAACCAGAATACACCCATCGAGAAGACACCTCACCAGAAGACACCCAATGAGCTGCCTCCCGGCACTGAGCACTCCCTAACGACAAACCCCGGCAGCAAGGCGCCGTCGCACATGGTGCCCACAGCTTCAACCTCTAAACTCCTATTCGCGCGTGGATCGACAGTCCGGGGACTTCCGGCTAAGCCCGACGTCGATACCCAGACAAAGGCACGCGATAAGTACGGTTGGAGCAGCGACGGCAGCGAGCAACATTTCCTGAGCGGTCCCGGACGTGTGCGCTTCCACAAACGGTCGAATCCTTCTGAGAACGGCGAGCCGGCTGCTTCTGCCAACAATGTGCAGAATCGGGGCGACGTGGCGCTTACCGAATTCACGATGTATGCAGTTTTTAGACTAATCAACAATAACAAAAACGGCAAGATAGATGCCTCCCTGATCGAGCCATTACGCAACGAATTGCGAAGCAACCCTAACTTTAACGACCATCGGAAACAATTCGTCGAAGCGGATCGCTTTTTAGTTAACCTGAAAGGCAACGATGGGCTACGAAGCATCGTCAACGCAGTTGGTTCAGACTTCCGGTAAAACGCCTAGAGGAGCGGCCCGCGACATGATCCGGGCGACGCTCAATCTTCCGCCCGGTCACCGCATCGGCAAGATCGAAGCGCGGCAGGCGGTATTGATGGCGCTCATGGGCTCATGCCAGGCGAATTCCCTGGCAAAACTTTTGTACGCCCATATGCCGAACAAGATGGCGCGCGACCTGAAATCACTGGTGGAAAACAACTGCATTACGGTGAGAAAAGGGAACACGCTCATCAACATTCCACTGCACCCGTACGTGCGGGAAGCAAGTGCGGAAAAGGTACTCGCCGTTACCGAAGACCGCTGTTTGCCGGATGGTAGTCCGCCGCGCCGCGTTCCCGGTTTGCAGGCTGCCCTCAAGGCGCTGGGGGTGCCGCCTGAAAAAATGGAGGAAGCTGTCGCCAGCACATTGAATCGAATGAAGCTGCAAGGAGAAGGTAATTCGCTGAGCTGCCTGAAGATTATCGAGAACATCGCACAGCACGGCACTGACTCGACCCGCGCGGAGAAAAGAACCGCAGTCGCGCTCGACGCCTTTGCAGGTATGGAGCACGCGAGGCTGCTGTCCGCCTGGGAGTCGGCGTTCGCATCCGCGGCGCACAACAGCGTCGCAAGCCGCCACCGGGACAAACTGAGGAAAGCCGTCATCCATGGCACAGGAAGCAATGGGAAGCCGGATCCGAGTTCGCTGGCCGCGAAAGCGGCACAGTACCAGACGCGACTGGCCAGCGTCGACCAGAGGTACAAATCGGAAGCCGTAGATGAAGTGCGGCATGAATTCCTCGCGCAACTCGACGGGGTAATGGATGAACGCCTGCAGCTGTCATTTGGCTCCGGAAAACCCGCTTTTCTCGTCCTGGGCCCACCGCTCGACGTGCCATCGAACCAGGCGATGCTGTCACACTCCATCGCGAGCGACGACGAATTCAAGTGGATGATGAAACACCTGCTGCAGCATGCGGCAAACAGGGCGAGCGAAATACTGCGCCAGTTCGGCGACATCAATGACCTCAGCCAGCAAGCGCTCAAGCTCTTTAGCGAAAGTCTGACAACCTATATCGACAAGCCGGGTTACAACGATTTCCTGTGCAACGTCGCTTTGCAATTCCTGCCTGAAGGCGCCTCGATCAAAGAGGAAGAAATGCGCCAGCTTGCCTGGAAACTGAGCGTGGGCCGACAACTTGTGGAACTCGCTGAGATCTACTTCGGCAAGTCCATCAAAATGACTTCTTCGGAAAAGGGCTATCCGCCGAATCCGGACCAGCCCCAGGACGCGACCCATGTCGTGACTTTCGTTGTGGACACGATCAGGAGCATGCGCGATGACATCCAGGCGGAAGTCGAACGATCGCCGTATACCTTTCACGTACCGGTGGCGATTCACGACCAGGTGTTCTCGCTGACGCCAGCGACTTTTATCGACGACTGGAGCGGTCATCAGGCGGCCGCCGAATGGATCGGGAACAAGTTGAAAGTGCCGGCGCACGCACATGTGCTTGCGCCGCGTAGCGAGCCACCACTCGGCGACCTGCTATCTCACGTTGTGACGCTGGTCGATCGTCATAAAGGTGATTTCGGCGTCCCCCAGATGCGAAAAGAGCAGCTGATGCATACCGTCAAGCGAGTGGATGACGATGGTGCGTATACGCTGCAAGCCGTATATGAAGCCATGAGTGCTCCTGGCGTGTATTTGCCGACCGCCGATACGGGCCGCTTATTCGACTGCCTGGCATCGGCCATTTTGCAGGTGGAACCTCCGCATACCATCCAGATCGCCGACACCCACATGGAAAGTCCGACCAGCTATGGCGGCACCGACCGTCTCGGCGCGCTCTACAATCCGTTTCGCCACACAATTAACATTCACATCATAGACGATCTGAATGACGGCCACGCACCGGTCAGGCAGGAATGGCTGGAGAATCCGTGGCATATCATGACCACTCCGTTGCACGATACGGACGAGCGAGCGGCCGCACTGGAATGAGGTCATCTCGAGTCGGTGGCGGTCCCCACGGTTTTCGCTTGGACGAAGGTCTGGATGAGTTTGATTATCCGGTCGATGAGGCCGGCCAGGTATCGGTCCAGCACCTGATCCTGCATATTGAAGCCTGGCTACGCCTGAACCATGGCTCCGGCTATCGATTGATAAAGAATCCCGCGGACTTCAGGAACCGGGCTGTTGCGGCATCACAGCACGGCGGTGTGCGGGGCAGGATCTCGGCTCCCCATGCAGGCCAGTACGACCCGACGGAAATCAACGAACCGCAGTTGTACTCCGATACGCTACGGTGTGTTATGTCGAAGACTGCGTGAGCGGTGTGCCTTACCGGGTCGAGCTGCCATGGCCAGTCAATTCCCTAGACATGGTCCGGTTCGACTTGCTGCCGCAACTGCAGGATGATGACGAGGATTACATTTGACCACCGGTTGAGTAATTCAATGCCGAGGCCTCAACTTTCCCGATTTCATGCCGTATACAAACCAAGGCGGATAACAAATACCCGGAGGAGCACGCAATGCAATCCACACCTGAGGCCAAGAAAAACCATCTCTGGCGCAAGACCATCTGGAACACCGACCCGGAAGAGCATCCGCTGGGCCCCTATCATTCGGCGGAAGTGTACTGCTGCGAAGAATCGAACGGCTATGCGGTGTGGTACGTCCGGCGCCTGTCCAGGGACGACGGCATGGGCATGAAAGGCGCCGAGAACGGCGATTACTTGCTCAACTATTATTCGAAAAATGCGCGCGATGAGGCGATCGAACGTGCGGTGCTGGTTTCCAATGCCGATCCCTCAGCCGACAAAGTGATCCAGGCATTGGATGCGCTGGCGACTTCCGCACAGAAGGTCTGACTCTCACACCGGCCACAGCGGCGGTTCATCCATCAGTGCTACCTGCTCGCGCAATTCGAGGATGCGGTCCTGCCAGTAACGCTGGGTATTAAACCAGGGGAATGCAGCCGGGAAAGCAGGATCGTCCCAGCGCTGCGCAAGCCACGCGGAATAATGTAACAACCGCAGCGTACGCAGTGCTTCAACCAGATACAGCTCGCGTGAATCGAACTCGAAGAAGTCCTCGTACCCCGCCAGCACATCGCTCAACTGCCTGACCATGTCGGCGCGGTCTCCGGACAACAGCATCCACAAATCCTGGATCGGGGGACCCATGCGGCTGTCGTCGAAGTCCACGAAATGCGGACCATCGTCTGTCCACAGCACATTACCGACGTGGCAGTCGCCGTGAAGGCGTAATGAGCGGACCGGGCCGGCCCGATCATAACAATGGCGTACGCCGTCCAGCGCCTGCGCCGTCACACTGCGCCAGGCATCGAGCAGCTCATCCGGGATGAAACCATGCGACAACAGGTAGTCGCGCGGCGCCACGCCGAAACTCTCGATGTCGAGCATTGGCCGCTCCTGGTACGGCTGCTGCGCTCCAACCGCATGAATGCGGCCGATAAAGCGCCCCATCCATTCCAGCGTCGCGCTGTCTTCCAGCTCCGGCGCGCGACCGCCATGCCTGGGAAAAACGGCGAAGCGAAATCCCTGAAACTCATGCAGTGTTCCGCGTGAAGCGATCGGCAGCGCCGGCACTACGGGAATTTCGCGCTCTACCAATTCCTGGACGAACTGATGTTCTTCGAGGATCGCCGCATCGCTCCACCGCTGCGGCCGGTAGAATTTCGCGATCACCGGCGGCCCCTGCTCCATGCCAACCTGGTACACCCGGTTCTCATAGCTGTTGAGCGCGAGCAGGCGGCCATCGCCATACAAGCCTATTGTTTCGAGGCCGTCGAGCACGGTGTCGGGCGTGAGATGGGCAAAAGACTGAGCGGCGGTATCATTCATACCTCATTGTACGAGGCCGATGCCGGCGGCGGGGAGTTTGTTAAAGCGCTTCCGAAAATCCGCGAAGAGATATAACCGCCAGGCGTTACACTACACACCTGTCCCATAACTGTTACTGCTATTCCGATGCAACTAGACGAACCCCAATCCGATAAAGAATTTGACGAGCTCGATCGTTTTTTACTGTCCGACCACTGCGCCGACGACGGGATGACGATGGATTCCCTGCATGGCTACCTGACCGCGTTGGTGATCGGTCCCGAAGAAGTGCTGATGGCCGAATGGCTGCCCCGCATATGGGGCTCGTTTGCTGAAGAGGGCCCGAAATTCAAATCGGCAAAGGAAGCCGAGCGCATTACCGGCCTGATCGCGCGCTTCATGAATGAGGTCGCGATTACGTTCGAGGTGGCGCCGAAAGAATTCGAGCCGCTGTTTTGCGAGCATGAACTGGAAGGACGCATGCTGCTCGACGGCGAATCGTGGGCCTGGGGATTCTGGGAGGGAATGAACCTTCGCGCGGACGCATGGGAACCGATCTGGAGTTCCAATCTCGCAGAGATGGCCCGGCCTATATACCTGCTGGGCGCGGAGGAAGTCGAAGAGGAAGAGATGTCTCTGGTCGACGATCCGGTCAAGCGGCACAAGCTGGCGGTGGAGATGGAATCGGCTATTCTGCCGATCTGGAAATTCTGGGCGCCTCATCGCAAATCCGCGGTGGTCCAGGTGCAACGCGATGCGCCGAAAGTCGGACGCAATGATCCGTGCCCTTGCGGCAGCGGAAAGAAATACAAGAAATGTTGTGGGGCGGATCAGGCTGAAGTGTAAGGCTCATTAGCTTACGGCAGTACCCCTCGAGCACGCTGCCCTCGGCAGCCGGCGCCCGGCGGGTAAATGTCACCGCAGGCGGCCGGCAACACGTTTGTTACATGCGCGGTGTAACCGCTACCTTTACTCGCATGCGCTCACCCGGGTCATAGGGCATGACGCTGGTGTAGGTATGGCCTTGGTACTCGTAGGTGACGGCATAGCCGTTAGTGCGAGTTTGCCAATTGTCGACTGTGCGGCACTGGCGTACCGGTTGTTCGGTGACGACTGCGTTGTTTCCGGTGTTTTCCATCCGGTCGCCGACAACGGCGCCGACGATCGCACCGGCGGCTGTTGCCACAGTGCGGCCGTTACCGCCGCCGACCTGATTGCCAAGCAGGCCACCCGCGATGCCACCGATGATCGAACCGCCGACACCGCGTTGCTGTTGCTGCGTGGTCTGCACGTAGTCGGTCCGGCATTCCTGCATCGGCTGGTTGACCTGCTCATACTGCGGGCTTACCCGCACCACGCGTGCATAGTCCTCGAAATCGGCGGCGCCGGCCACGGACAGAGTGCCCAGGCATAAACAAGCCGCCACAGCTTTGGTCTGTGCTTTCATCGCTTCCTCCCTTTAGTTGTATTAAGGATAGATATTAAACGAACGAAGCGCGGGGAAGATATACAGCGGAAGTGTAAGAAGTTATTTCCGGCCGCATGTTGCGGCCCTACAAAGGGTCAGGCGCCCGACTTGTCGGTTCTTGCGGAAGATGCGCGCGCCAGTTGCACCAGCAGCGAGCCTTTGACCATCGACAGCGCGACATTACTGCCAAGGCGGAAGCCTTTCATCGCTGCGGCATCCATGAGAGCAAGCACCTCCTCATGGGTCAGGTTATCGTAGTCTTGTCGCGCGTACAACGTGTCTCGGTTTTTCTCATTGAGATCGACAACGATTTCTTCTGGTGTCATTTTTAAATACTCCGGTGGCCGACGTGCGACGGTGCGACTCGCATCCAGTCGGCATCAATGAAAAGGGGCAATGAACAGGATTAATTATGAGACAACTGCGGACGGAATGCGGTGGAACCGGAGACCGATCCATTGTCGATGCTCAAGCTTTATTTATTTTTTATACCGCACTTGAGCCGGTTGCGCGAAGGCCTGCGCGGATTTAGCGGGGGGAGTCCCTGAAAGCTTCTTCTTCAATTCGATAGTCTTCGGCGCAAGTCTTGTTGCAGAAGCGTCGCACGTTGTCGAGCGGCTGATTGCAGTACCAGCATGCGCCCTTCGGTTTCAGGGGCGCCACACCCTTTGACAGTTCACCAACTGGGATCTCGCCAACAAGCTGTATGGCGGTTTCAACGCGGTTATTGACGTGCTCTGCATCAGTCATGATTTAGCCATCAGGAGGAAGCCGACGATCCGTCAAAAGTATAGCCTTATCGGCGGCACGCATTAAAAAGTACATACAAAAAATGCGCCCCCGCGTTCCATACTAGGCACCAGCGCAACACTTGCGATATTGAGCGTGATCAGACTTGCTACATGGGTCCCGCCGCGACCTGTGATCCCTCGTGTCAATCTGCAAACTGCGTTGCGAACTTATCATCACACTGCATATACAGTTTCCGCTTCGGCCGCTCACCCCTCGTCGCCTTGCTGTTCCCCAGCGCTCCCGCCTGCAGACATGCAAACAAACATCGCTTTGCGCCTGCTTACGCTGCACGCGGACGCATGCGCGAAAAAAAAGCCCGCGAGCCATGCGGCAGCGGGCAAAGGTACCTTGAAGATGAATGCAACGAATAACCGTCAACGCGCAGAACGCCAACCATCGCACGCATAGTTGACCATGGTCGGCATTTATCCAAAGGCGCGAACAGCACTGCGTTTCCCACCTTATTCGGTGTTATCGAACCGGCAACCGTTACGGATGTCAAATTCAGATGTTTCCTGAGTGAACTTTTCGCGCCTTATTCACGTCATAACTAACCAATTGAACTAACGGGAGCGGCGCTGCGATCAAGCCCCGTTGGAAGTAGGCCCGATATCGCAACACCGGAGGTAGTGTGTCAGCTGTACTCGATTCAGAAGAAAAAAATTCCGGCGCCAATCCCCGATTCGCGCCGATTGAAATCCGCGAAGGCGATTGGAAGGCGTATCAGTATTACATCGCCAAAGCGAGGACCGACCAGGACCTGGTTGAACGGTACGGCGACGTGGCTGCCTACAAGCGCATGCTGGCGCTGGCCTATCTCGGAAAACGCGCGCAACTGCATGGCGGCGTCTGCAGCACCAGGCACCCGCACATCATGACACCGCAATTCATCGCCGATCTGGACGCAAGCAACAAGTCCGTGCGCTACGCACGTTACCCGTGGCTGAAAGCGATGATGAGCCTGCTGGCAGAGATCGAACAGATCCAGGACCAGATTTCCAACACCAATGTCATTTCGCTGATTCCGGCGTCGAAGTAAGCACAACGTGTGTTCGGCCGGTTGCGGGGCCGGACACGCAGAGCTCGATCCTACCGCCGATGCCGTTCGTGCATTTGGTTTACACTCGCTGCTTCCACGGATAGTTCGCTTACCCATCATGAAATCACTCGTTAGTAAACTGCTCACCGTAGCAGCGCCGCTCCTGATCGGCGCTCTCGCCACCTCCCCTGTCTTCGCGGAAAATTACCCGGCAAAGCCGATCCGTTTCATCGTGCCCTATCCTCCCGGCGGACCGCTGGATACCGTCGCGCGTATGCTCGCCGATAAAATGAAGGACGGCCTGGGCCAGGCGGTGGTCGTTGAAAACAAGCCCGGCGCAGGAGGAAACATCGGTGCGGATGCGGTCGCGAAGTCGGCGCCTGACGGCTATACCATCGTGATGGGTGCGGTGGCCACCCATGCCATCAACCCGACGTTGTTTCCAAAAATGCCTTACGACCCGGTCAAGGATTTCGCTCCGGTCTCGCTGGTCGCCAGCGTACCTAATGTGCTGATATTGAATCCGGATGTCGCGTCGAAATCCGGCATCGCGTCGGTGAAAGACCTGGTCGCCTATGCGAAGGCTCATCCGGGCAAACTCAACTACGCGTCGGGAGGCAATGGCAGCGCGGGCCATCTTGCGGGCGAGCTATTCAAGATGATGACCAGGGTCAGCATCGTGCATATTCCCTACAACGGCGCGGCACCGGCCCAAATGGGTTTGCTGGCTGGACAAACCGACCTGATGTTTGACAACCTCGCATCCGCATCGTCGGGTATCCGCAGCGGAAAGCTGAAGGCGCTTGCGGTCACCACGACCAAACGCGCGGCCACTGTGCCGGACTTGCCGACAATGGCGGAGGCAGGCGGCGACAGAGGCTTGAGCGGCTTCGATATCAACACATGGTTCGGCATCATGGCGCCGGCGAGGACGCCACCAGAGGTGATCGCGCGCCTGAATAGTGAAGTAGACAAGGCCCTGCGCACCCCGGATATGAAGGAACGAATGGGGCGGCTCGGTGCCGAACCATCACCGACCACGCCGGAACAGTTCGCTGCGTTGATCCAGAAAGACCTGAAGAAGTATGCAGCGATCGTCAAGGCGTCGGGCGCAAAGGTCGATTAAACAGGTTCAGTCAGGCCCGGGGCCGGAAAGCCCATCCGATGAATCTCCATGTGGAAAGCAGTATCGATACCCACGGCGATGTGCAACCCCGCGCCTTCCTCCTCGGCAGCCAACACATCGAAGTGCTGCAGATCATAGATCGCTGGCTCGCCTTCGATTACGGTTACTTCAAGGTCGCCGCCGACGACGGCGGCACTTATATCCTGCGTCACGATGACCTGTCGGATCAGTGGGAACTCACGCTGTTCAGCGCTGATTCCCTCTGAGCTCAACGTCCGGAGCGACCCACCCTCCCGCCAATTTGCGTTGCGCCAAACGGCTTCGCGCATCCCATGCATTTAGTTGATGGCTGTCAAAACCGTGTCATATCCGCTCGATACCATCGGAACTGAACTTTCTTCCCTGGCAACGTTGCACACTGATATTGGAGACGACATGTACAAGACCGCATATGAGCCACAGCTCTGCGACGACGGCGTGACTTTTACCGTTGAAGTCGGCTTTACCGATCGCGAATGCCTGGTTTCGAAGAATGCGCTTGCCCACTTGCGCCGCATGAAAGGTGGCCAGCTCGAACCGATGGAAACCTATCGCGCTTTCGAGGACCAGATTCACGGCGTCGCGCGTCGGCTGGTGGTTGCCGGTGTAGGCGGCGCACCGCTGGTGCTTGGCGCTGCTTATTTTGTCTGACTGATCCCTTTAACGCTTGACGTCTTCAACCGGTCGTATCGACCGGTTGAGCGTCCTGGTGCCGGCGCGTAGTCGAACCAGCGCAAACCCAGAGCTCACCACGCTCCCGCGGACGTCGCAGCAATGAGGACTACTGACAATTATCAAAAATGCATCTAACCGATTGATCACAATAGAAACGTCTTGTAACAACCATAGGGTAACCAGCAGATGGAAAACACAAAACTTTCAGATCAGTCGGACAAAGCAGCTCAGTTCCAGTATGACCCGAACAACCTGTTAGAGTCTTTGATCGAGAAACTCAATCTCAAAAACGATGCGGCTCTGTCACGTGCGCTCGAGGTGGCCCCGCCGCTGATCAGCAAAATTCGACATCGCCGACTGCCTGTGGGGGCCTCGCTGTTGATCCGCATGCACGAGGTTTCCGACTTGAGCATCAAGGACCTGCGTGCGCTGATGGGTGACCGTCGCAATAAATTCCGCATCAGCGACAAGCAGTTCAAGCCCAAGGCAAGCCCGAACGGTGCCTGAATCATCCTGCACGGCCGCGGAGCTGTTGACCGCCGCCCTGTAGGTACGGTGCTTGCGCGCCCGGAACCCGATAATGCGGCGCCCGGAGCGAACACATTGTGTTGTCGATGGTCCTACATGCATGATTTGCACTAGTGTTGAAAAGGACCCGAGATGGCAAGCAAGGAACAGTGTGACAAGTATGCGGCTGAACTGACCGAGCGGTTTGAAGAACTCACGAAATGGGCCATGCAAAACTGGCCGAAGAAGGAGTCTCCTTTGCTGAGCTCCGACTTCACCGAGTCTCGCAGAGAAATTGCGCAACTTGTCGGGCCCCAGTTAGGCGACTGCGATACCGACACGCCGCCGTCGGCACAAGGGGACGATGCCGCACCATTTGTCGATATGAATCCCATGCCATGGCCGTAGCACCCGGGCCGCGATCAGTAAGAGCGCTCCTGAAGTTTTCCTTTTAGAAGTCGTCAGCTCGATACAGGTTGACGCGTGCTTGTCGCCGCCGCTTCCAGGGGTGGCAAAGACGGCCCTCGCATGCGACGGCCGGTTTCCGTTCTGGAGTGACGCCGCGGCATTGATCGGAGTAAGAGATGCAGACCTTAGTCGACCATAAAGTCCCGGCGGAACCGATTCCCGACAACGACCCGTTGCCGGATCGAAGCCCGACACCTGACAACGAACCTATACCTGACCCGAACCCAGTGGCTCTACGGTGTTAATTGGACAGAACGTATCTGGCGCCGCAATCCAATGATTGCGTTTGCCGGACTGCGCGTTCAAACTGACCGCCCGGCACTACCGCTGGACAAGTCTTTTCCCCTCGGCTCGTTCCCTTATGACGCATCGCAAACCGCTTCTCCGGACCCTCGGCGTTTTAAGAGCCGCATTGATCGATCTCATAAATTATGCACAGCAATTGTGGCTAAGTCTGTTGATAACTGTGTTAATTACGCTCCATGTCCTTGATTGAATTGAGTTTTACTTACATGGCGCGCAATCCGACAACAGTGAACAAGCTGCATCTGTGTAATGTTGATGCAGTATCGGTAAACCTTGAAGTAAGCGACATACAAGTCGGAGGCCACATGAATCAGCAAGTCCACTCGGACCGTCCCGGGTACGATCCCAACCATATGCTTGAGTCCCTGATCGACCAGCTCAAATTAAAAAATGATGCCGCGCTATCGCGTGCGCTGGAAGTCTCGCCGCCGGTCATCAGCAAAATCCGGCATCGCAGGCTGCCCGTCAGTGCATCCCTGCTCATACGCATGCATGAAGTGTGCGGATTGAGCATTCAGGATTTGCGTCACCTGATGGGAGACCGCCGCGGCAAGTTCCGCATCAGCGACAAGCAGTTCAAGCCGAAACACGACGGCAGCGCTGCGTAGTGTCCGCTGCAAATGCGCTTTGGAAGCATCACACTTTCTTCGGAACATTCAGCGTGCGCATGCTTCCAAGCCAGTTGGAGACTGACATGAACGATACTGGAAAGAATAAACTGTAACCAAATACCGGCGTTAAGGAAGGCCATGCTCCGTTGGAAGAGCTCGCAAAAAAAGTTGACCCGCCAAGCCGCGAGGTCAGCGACGATGAGTTGAAGGATCCAGGTCGAATGACAACAGGAGCGCCACCGGTCGACAACAGGTCAAAGCGTTGCTGCGCATTTCACCGCGCAAAAAAAAGCCCGCGACCTTGCGGTAGCGGGCTAAATCCAATTCAAGGAGAGTTGGAGGAGACAACTGAACTATAGCGCGCGGCAGCAAAGAAGTCCGCTTTCCATTCGTGATAACTGATATAGAACCGAGTGATATCGTGCGGCGATTGCCTTGCAGCGAGGCGACGGTGATGGCCATAGGCACCACGCCTTAGAAACACTGCACCCAGGTGCCGGTGCGATGACAGGGCCTGCCGCGATTGTCGAGAACGGTGTTTCCGGGCGGGCCGTTATAACGATTTGCGTTATTGTCCCAACAGCCGCCTGAATCGCAGGCGTCAGTCGCCATGGGCGCAGTGGGCCTCAACGGTTCGGGCGCTTGTGGAACGACCTGTTCCCGTCGGATGATCGCGGGGGGCGCCTGTTGCGGACGTTCGATGCCCACCGGCGGCGGCACGCGCCGGTGGCGCATTGGAGGGCGGTTACTCTGCTCGCTCGGACCCTTCAGTGCGCTTGGTTCCTTTTCGGCGTTCGGTTCATTCGCTGCCCTTGGCTCCTCCGTGGCGCTCGGCTCTTTCCCCGCATTCGCTTCCTTTATCACATTCGCGTCACCGGCTGCCTTGACACAGTCGCTTCTGGTCGAAGCCGACACACAGTCAGCGGCGCGCGTATGGACGCAGCCGCCAAACTGCAATGAAAAGAACAACGACATCAAGATAGTGGCGGCTGGTTTCATTTTGTGTGCTCTTGTGCGAATAGTGCATGCGCAACCACTCTCATTGTAGTGCGAACCGGTGAAGCAGGAAGATACCGCAAGTTTACGCTCGTCTCGTCAAGCACTACAGTGCCTTCGCTCCTGGACAGGTCACGTGTTGTCGCTGGACGCAATCGTCTTTGGATGTAGTGTTGTGTCCGGCCGGCGGGCTGTCATGCGATCATCGCGCTCCCGCAGCAGCCAGTAGACGATGCCCAGGACCAGGGTGGAAACAGCGAGCGCAGCGATGGTCGCCGCGCTGGTTTTGTTGATGTCGAGAATCACAAATTTCCGGCTCAGAGCGAGCAGTGCGATCAGAATGACGGTCTTGACCTGGATGATGCCCTCTTCCCGCATTGCCACACGTGTGATCGAATGTTTGAATTCCAGAGCGATCAACAACGTCATGATCATGCCAAAGAGGGACTGGAACACCTCGTGGTCGAGCGGGTCAAGTGCGCCGCCTATTATCAAAGGCAAGATGCGCTTGAGCAGTTGAAATAGTGCGATCGCGATCACCACCGCGATAATCATGCTCAGGACGAGGGTGACGATCTGTTCGAAGCGCTCGTATACCGTCATGAGCGGCCAGTTGCGGCGAGTCTCGCTGAAAGCCTGATACGGCGTCGCATCAGGATCCATTTCGCTCTCCTTCGCCTGTCGTCATTCGTGAAAGACGATAATAGCGCAGTCTCTCCGGCAGTTCGCCGGGTTGCGTAAATCAGCCGGCGTAATCCTTTTCAGACGCGCAAGGAGGACGCTTCAGTCCGGGACGGATTGCGCTGGCGCCTTAGGCTTGAATTGCGTGCCGCTGATTCGGAACTTGGCGCGGCGGTCGCCCATCAGGAAGCGGAGTTCCTTGATACTTAGTTGCGAAACCTCGTGCATGCGGATCAGCAGCGAAGCGCTGACGGCAAACTTGCGGTGGCGGATTTTACTGATCATCGGCGGCGCGACTTCCAGCGCACGCGACAATCCGGCATCGTTCTTCAGATTGAGCCGGTAGATCAATGTGTCCAGCAAGCGGTCCGGATCATAATCGAGCTGATCTATAACGGAATCGGGCTTCATATTCGTCGACGATTTGGTTGCTAAAAATGCAATATTACCGCCACGAACGCCCAATGGTTAACTTTTTTGCAATTTATTTCGTGTCGCGCCTCAACATTGCTCAATAAATGAGCACACCGCCAGAATAGCAGAGATAATTCCTACATCTCGACGCCGCACCGTTTGGGCGTTTCGAAGCAGGTGTCTCCGCCACTTTTAGTGGATTTGCCCGCAGTGCGAAAGCCCTGCGGGCATTTTTTTTCTGCACGCCCAGTCGTGACCGGAATATGGGCGGCTGTGGCACCAGTCTTCCCATTGCGGCACCCGTAGGATGGCGGAAATCCACGAGGTCATCGAGCACCTGCCCCAATGCTACAAGACCGAAATTGGCGAGCGCGCCGCCGGGCTGTCCGGCGGTCGGAAAGCAACGGATCGCAATTGCCAGAGCGCTCCTCAAGCGCCCCCGGATTCTCAGCTTCGACGAAGCTACCAGCGACCTCGATCCCGCTACCGCAGAACACTTCGCCAAAACCATAAATTGGCTAAGCGGCAAGGTCACCATGTTGTTCTTTTATTCACGCTTTGCCAAATAGTTTGCAGTCCCGCCCGAACAGTGGGTAAGTACCTGCTTCCCGCCAGCAGCGCAAACCGGACCTGCCCGTCCGGCGCATCTCCAACACCGTTGCCATTCCGCCCATTTAATTATTGCTATGCCGCAATAATTAAGGCAATATCATTCGCCCAAATACGTTTTGAATGATGCGCCGGATGTAACTGCGAGATGCTGCGCCTACTGAGCGCCTCACCTTTCCGGGCACCGACGCATGTTGTTCCCCCGAGCGGTGCTCCGCAATGCAGGGACAGCAGCCTATTTTTTCAATGAAGGAGTTTTTGATGCAAGCAGTGAAATTGTTTTCCTTAGTAACTTTCGCCGGTCTGGTATTGAGCGCATGTTCGTCGACTCCGGTAGTCGAGACCAACAAGACGACCGCAGCAGCAGAGCCGACCAAAGATACGCGCTCGGTTGGTACTGTCAACGCTGTGACCGACCCGTTGAACGATCCGAAAGGCGCACTGGCACAGCGCAGCGTCTACTTTGATTACGATAGCTACTCGCTCAAGAGCGAAGCGAAGCCGGTCACGGAAACGCATGCAAAATATCTGGCGGCAAACAAGGGCCGCAAAATCGCCGTCCAGGGTAATACCGACGAACGCGGCGGCACTGAATACAATCTGGCCCTCGGACAAAAGCGCGCTGAAGCGGTGCGCAAATCCCTGTCGCTGATGGGCGTACCCGAGTCGCAGATGGAAGCCGTTTCGTTCGGCAAGGAAAAGCCGAAAGCAAAAGGCACCGACGAGGCGTCCTGGGCTGAAAACCGCCGCGCCGACATCGTTTATCAGTAATAGTCATTCCCTGGTACACCACGTGTACCAGGCGGGTGTTGCATGCAGCATGCAGCACCCAGCACGTCACCGGCCGTCCGCCATCTCACCCCTACTGCAGGGAACCTCCCACTCGCAAGCACATCGAACCGCGACACCGCCAGTCCCGTGGCCGTGGAGGTAGCAAGCAAGCCACGCTAACGTCGTCAATCTGAGCGGAAATTTCATGATCATGGCGGCGATGGCAACCATGGCGGAAGCCTTCACACGGGGAGGGAAACATGGCGTACCGCGCGAAAAGACCATGGAGGTCATGACGCAATCCCTGTTCGCCGCGCCGGTCTATGTGAACTACGGCAAGCTGATCGCAATCCATGCGTATGAGCCCGCCGGTTTCAAATTGTCTTTGGGCTTCAAGGACGCCAACCTGGTCGTCGCCGCCGCGAACAATGTGCTGGCGCCGATGCCGCTTGGCGCACTGATGCTAAGCCGCTTCCAGGCAGGGACGGCTAAAGGTTGGCAAGCCAAGGACTGGAGCGCCGTTGCACTCAATGTGACGCAGGACGCGGGGCTGGATCAGAACCGCATCGTATAGCGCATCGCGAGCAATTTTTCCGTCGATGCATCAACCATGTTATTCGGGTCGCGGCGTAGCAGGAGGGTCATTCCGGCCGATGCGTTTTTGCTCATCGGCGCCTGGTAATTCAGTTCTGTCCGCACCTCGCGGCCGGCCGGCACCATGGAAAAGAGCACGCGCTCGCGCGTCGGTATGCCTGCGCGGTCTACCCGGCTCGTGACATCCATCACCACATGACCGGAATAGGTGCGCATCGGCTGCGAAACAGAGAGGCTGATCCGGTCGCCCGTGGTGATCCGGTCGGACGCGACCAGCGCCAGCGAAAAAGCGTTGGTCCTGGCTGCCAACACCTCAGTGAACAAGCTCTCATCGGAATGGCTCGCGGGCGTGAAGCCGTACGCTGCCTGTCCGGCGAGCGCAAGCTTCGGCGCCAGCATCAGCGCGCCGGCAAGCTGAACGGAGGTGGTACTCGCATTCGGTCCGAACAACAATGCGCCGGTCGATTGCGTTCCGAGGTAGGCATTCGCTTCATCGGTCTGGGAAAACGACAACGACATGGCCGCATCGTCGAACGACTTCGATATTTCGACCACAGTCGACCTGACTTTTGGCTGCGCCGCCGCGGCGCTCATGGGATAAAGCGCCTCCTGCGATGCAAAGGTTTGATTGAGGGCGGAGGTCCGCATGCCGAACTTGATCTTGAGGCCCCCGACTTCCTGCGCAATCGCGGCGTGCGATGCGCCCGGCACCAACGCGAAATATGGATTGGATAAAGCCGGAACCAGCCCGAGCGAAGCACCTTGAACCTGCAACCCGCCTGTGCCGAAATAGCTGGACGCATATCCGCCGGCGCCCAGCGCAGTTTCAGTGCCGTCGGAACTCCTGGACACATAGGAAAATGCCGCCAGCCTGGTTTCGCGCGTACCTTCCATGCCCGGCAACGTAGCGCCGCTTAGCGACCGCTTGCGGTCATAGGCGATTGTCAGGCTGGCCCCGTCAGCGAGGATGGTGTCCGCAACTTCCACGCGACGATCCAGGCTGCCAAATACATCTTCCGTCGACAATGCAGTGGGCCGTGCGACTGCCGCGCCTAGGTCGATACCGAAATCGCGCTGGAAATCGTCGAAGCCGACCACGCGCAGATTTCCGGCGGCAGCCAGGGCCCATAGCCTGCTGGTGGCTGCGGACGGACGCACACCGCCGCTGAGAACGTTAATCGTCCTGCCGCTGTAAGTCGTCGTGGTGACGGCGCCGATTGGTTGCAACGCCTTTTCGATGTTGAGTAAACCACGCCCATAAATAGAATCGATGCCGGGCGCGCCGAGGTCGGTCGCGGACATGAACAGGATGTTGGCGATCTGGTCGGCGCGCAACGACGGCCACAATTGTTTTACCAATGCGGCCGCGCCGCTGACCACCGGCGTCGCCATCGATGTGCCGCTCATGTACACGTATTGGCCGTTCACATACGACGATACGATATCGACGCCCGGGGCGACCAGGAACCAGGGGGCCGTATCGCCGGCGCGGTTGGAAAAGGAGGCGATGTGATTATTCGCATCCACTGCGCCGACCGCGATGATCTGGTTGTTGGCCCATGCCTCTTTCGCAAAGCGCGCTGGCCATTCGGGATTGGCCAACGCGTCGTTGCCCGCAGCGGCGACTATCAGCAGTCCCGCACGAATCGCTTCCTGCGTTGCACCTGGATGGTAGGAGCGTGCCGCGCTCAAGCTGATGTTGACGATCGACGCCCTGCCGATCGCGTGGCGCAAGCCGTTGTCGAGATAGCCGGTCGAGCCGGCTCCGTTGTCCTGCAGTACCTTGATCGGCAAAATCCGTGCATCGTAAGCCACGCCAAAGACGCCGTGACCGTTACGGCCGGCGCCGATGATTCCAGCGACATGGCTGCCGTGCCCGGAGCCGTCGAATACATCGGTCGTACCGGTGATCGCGTTATATCCCTGCGCGACTTTTCCTTCTGCGGAAAACTCCAGATGTTCGCCGCTCATCCCGGTATCCATCACCGCAATGGTGACGCCTCTGCCGGTAATGTTTCGTTGATAAGCGTAGTCAGCCCGAATCGGCCTGATCGTCGATCCCGAATTCGAACGTTCGACGTCGACTGGGCTTGGGACTGGCGAGGCAGCCAGCGTAACCTGGAGAGGTGCGCCGGAGGAAATTGAAACATCGTCTGCTAGGACCGTGCTGCTGAATGCTGCCGTCACCGCAAGTGCCATCAGGCTGCGCGGGAGGACTTTGGGGGTGGACATTATTTGCCTTGATCCGGTGTTTTCGATCGGAAAAAGGGCTGCGCTTCGCCTGAAACCATTACGGCGGCCCCGCTAGCTTGTCGCGATGATGTTGTCATCCCGACTAGGCCCGGTGGCTTTGCGTCCCCGCCTTTCGACGAGTTTGCCCTTACTTTCAATTACAAGGCATCATTTTCCAGTAGGCAACAATGTTTGCAACTGATTTGATGATTCGCGCGGACGCGCGTGGTTGCTGCGCGACAAAGCCATAACAGCCTTGCAACGAGATTTGCGAAAAGCACAAGGGAATGGGCCGCGGGACGCCTTATTTTGCTGAACTGCGCCGCGCGGCTGATTTCCTGGGTTTTGCGGGGGAGGCGTCAGTGGACGGCATGCTGAGTCCGCCAGTGACGAACTCGGTGATCTGCGCCAGTATTTCGTTCGGGTCTTCCGGATTGCAGACGCCATTGGCCAACTCGTCGAGTCGGTGCGTATCGGAGAACGCGTACATATAAGCACCCACCATCAACGTCACACGCCAGTAAACGTCTTTTTCGGATAGATGCGGCAGCGCCGACCAGATCGCTTCAACGTAATTGCGTGTCGAAGCGTCATAGGCTTCGTTTCGCAATTTGTAGGAAATCTCGGGCGGCTCGGTGTGCAGCCTCGCTTGCAACCGGATGAACGCCCGACCCTCGGTCGTTGAACGCAAGGCCAGAGTCGGGGTGAAAAACGCGTGAACGATATCGCGCACTTGCATAGGCTTGCCGCTGCGCCTGAGCGTTTCGAGATTCTCCATCCGCGCATCGGAGATCTTGCGTCCGCGACGCAAAAACACATCCTCGAACAATCCGTACTTGGAGCCAAAGTAGTAACTGATGAGCGCCTGGGTGACCTTGGCTTTGTCGGCCACTTCGCGCAGGGTTGTCCCCGCATAACCAAGGTCGGCAAATGTCATTTCCGCCGCATCAAGTATCGTGTCACGCACGTTGCTGCCGGTTCCCTCCGGGCGTCCCAGTTTGCCGCGCGGTGCAACGGCCTTGGGCTGGGTGCCGACGGTCTTGTTCAGACGGGGACGCCCGGGGGTTTTGCTCGGCAATTTTTTAGTCACGGTACTGGCGCAGGAGGAAATCGGCGATTTTAACAAAACCGGAAACGACAAACGGAATAATCATCCGCCGCGCCTGCTATGCGGCTTTGGCCAGTTCGTTCATGAAATCGTCAAACGTGCGGACGTCGGCATATTTCTGCCCCATGTCGAACAGGTTCGCTTCATGCGGCATGATGGCACGATCGCCGACGCAGTCGGACAACACGACGGGTCGAAAGCCCCAGGACATCGCATCGACTACGCTGGCACGAATGCAACCACTCGTGGTAGCGCCGGCTACCAGCAGGGTTTCCACCCGATGCTGCACCAGCCATGACGTGAGGCCGGTACCGAAGAACGCCGACGGTACGGTTTTGCGCACCACCAGTTCGCCCTCAGCGGGAGTGAGCTCGGGAACGATGTGGCTGATCGCCGCGTCTTCCTTCAGCGTTTGCATACCCGGCACCTTGGTCGAGAAGATCGTCGCGTCGCTGCCGTTGTCCGCGTACACAATGCGACTGTGCGCGACCGGCCATTTACGGCGTCTTGCTTCGTCCAGGACCCTGGTGGTGGTTGCGATCGCTTCAGGGATGTTGCCGCCGCCAAATATGGCGGGGTCGGCAAAGCCGTTGACGAAGTCGACGATCAGCAGACCGATGTTTCCTTTGATACCCAGGCCGGCGCCGAAGCCCTGGCGCTCGTACACCTTTTCATCGCGTTCCATTGTTCTCTCTATTCAGAAGTATCAGATGATCGGACACTCTACCCCCATCCCAACCTTCCCCCTGCAAGGGGGAAGGAGTGAACAGAAGAAGCGTAGGTTAATGATCCAGCACTTTGCCCGCACGCACCACTTCCTCGCCGTCGAGTTTCACCGTGCAGCTGCGCAAAGGAATATCGATATGGCAGGCCGTGGTTCTGCTACCGCCAGCTTCATTGTTCGGGCCGAGCGAGAACAGGAAGTTGCCTTCGTAAGCACGCGCGTCCATCGCGATCGTCTGTTCGCGGTCGTACAGCGCCAGCGTCGACCAGCGAGCGCGCGGCTGCAGGCCCCAGCCGATATGAGAAATCGCATAGGCCTCGGGGTCATTGAATGACTCCATGTAATCGCGCAGTAGTTCGGCATCGATATCGCCCTCGATGGACGTGACGAAGCCGTTCTTTACCGTCAACTCGATTGCGGTGGTGGTGTAGTATTTCTGCGGCAGTATGATGTCACCACGGTCAATCACGATGCGTCCGTTGGTCTGCCCTTCATTCGGCCAGGTGAGGATGAAGCCGCTTGGCCAATGATCCCAGCGTCCCGGCTCATCGACGAAGCCATATTCCTTCAGCACCGGGTATTCACCGAGCGGACAGCGCAGGTCGGTGCCGGCGGCCGAGGTAATGTGCATCTCACGGGCCGCTTGCAATTGCACGCCTGCACGCGTGACGCGTTCCCTGTCCGCCTCGGTCGGCACCATGCGGGCCAACACTTCGGGCGGTTCCACTGCCAGCAGGATCTTCGTGCCTGATTCCAGGATCTCGTGCTGCTCGGGAGAGAACAGCAAGGTCATCAGATCCAGCACGAGGTCGCTTTCCTTTAGCGCTGCGATCGCCGCGCGGTTGCCTGTCAGCGGGGTTGTACCGAGGTAGGCAAGCGGGTCGCGGCTGAGCGACTTTTCGCCATTGACCGGCGGCAGGTCGAGGCGATTGACGGTGGCGCCCATCATGCTGGCGGCGGTGATGGCGGTAGAAAGTGTTTGTGGATGCGTACTGCTGCTTGTCAGTACTGTCACATTGTCGCCAGCTTTAAGCTTCGACAAGGTCAGTACCTGCTTCCATGCGTTGATTAGTTCGTGATCGCTGACGGGCATATTTTTTTGAAGATGTGTATTTTTTAGAGCTCTGTGCCCAGGAAATTGCCGAACGCGCGGTAAAAGCCTTCCTCGTCGTCCCAAGGAATCATGTGGCCTGCGGTCTCGACGCGGACCACGCTGATCGCCGGCTGCAGGCTTTGTATTTCGGCGATGTCTTCCGGCTGGATCACTCCGCCTTTGCCCGCGACCATCAGCAATGTCGGCACTTTGATCTTCGGCAGGTCGGCGTGGATATCATCCTGGTGGAATCCGTCATAACTGGCGATGATCGCGCGCTCGTCGCAGGTGTGCAGCCATTCCGAACGCACACGCAATTGCTCATCGGTCCAGGTCGGAGAGAACGGTCGCAAGGCTTCAAAGCTGTCGCCTTTTTTCATCAGGCGGATCGAATCGACGTACCACGGCAGTTTGGCCGGATAGGCGCGGCGTCCAGGACCGGAAACCGGCGGATCGACGAGGACCATACGTTCCAGGCCTGTTTTAAAGCGGCTGGCCATGCGAATGCCGTGGCGAGCACCCATCGAGTGGCCGACTAGTGCAAATTGTTTCAGCCCGAGCTCTTCGACAAACGCCGCGATGTCCGCTGCACAGGCGTCCAGGCTATAGTCGAGCGTATCCGACGCCTCCGACAGGCCACGTCCGCGAACGTCGAGCACGTAAGTGTCGAAATGGCGGCCGAAACGTTCGGCGACGAAGCCCCAGGTGGCGACCGGGCTGGTGATGCCGGGCACAATTACAACCGCCTTGCCCTTGCCGCCGTAACGCAGGTAGTGTTGACGAATGCCGTTGGCGTGTACGTTGGCGCCGTAGAGGTAAGTGCTTGTCATGTGCATTCCTTTTAGTAAGCGCCGGACAGCAATGCGCCCGCGCCCGGGACTATCGGCTCAAGCTTCAATGACTTCAGGATCGCATAGGTGGTGGAGATCGCGGCGGTGATCACCGGCTTGCCGGTCATCGCCTCAACCTGAGGCACCACCGGCAGCGAAGGCATCTGCACGCAGGCCGACAGCACGATGGCGTCGACATTGCTGGTGTCCATCTGCGCAATGATGCCGGGCAGGTTACGCGCGTCGTGGCGACCGACGTCGAGGTTATTCGGGATTTCCAGAGCGCGATAATCAACCACCTGGATGCCTTCATGTTCGATGTAGTCCACCACCAGTTTGGTCAGCGGCTTCATGTAGGGGGCGACCAGCACAATGCGCTTGGCCTTGATTACACCGAGGGCATCGATCAACGCGCCGGCGCTGGTGATCACCGGTGCATCGGCACCGTTCTCCGCCGTATGCTTGCGCAGGCGTTCCTGCGACACGCGATGGTAGCCCTTGCCCATCGCCATGATGGCGACCAGACAGGCGTAACCGAGGACGTCTACCTGTGCATCGCTCAGTTCAAGCGCGCAACGATCGGACTCGCCGTCCATTGCGGCAAGCTCTTCCTTGGCGACGGTCTTCATGCGCATGCGGCTGGAGTGGAAGGTGAAACGCTCAGGGCGGATCAACTGGCGCGCTTGCAGCATCGCCGGGATCTCTGTTTCCATCGTGGTGTTCGAGCTCGGGACGATTTGCCCGATACGGTATGCTTTTTCCATGGTTTCTGCTTTCGTTTTACTCAGGCGACTTTCTTCAGGTCCTGCACATTCGGCTTGAATGCGGTCGCGTCATATTCATAAACCCAGTTGGCTTTGATGCCGGATGCATGTGGATTGACGAGCGCTTGCAGGCGATAGGATACATCTCGCTTCAATTGCGCGAGCGGCGTCGGCAAGTGATAGGTCTTGCCGCGTTCACGCGATTCGAGTTGCACGCGGCTGGTACGGGGCATACGCTCAGCTTGGTAATCCCGCAGCGCGGAGTGTACGTCCTGGCCGTGCGCGGCGAGTGAGGCTGCAAGTACATAGCCGTCTTCGAGCGCCATGGCCGCACCCTGCGACAGGAACGGCAGCATCGGATGGGCGGAATCTCCCAGCAGCGCGATGCGGCCGGAGGACCAGCTTTTCATCGGGTCGCGGTCGAACAGGCCCCATTTGTAGACGCTGTCAGCTTTCTCGAACAGCTGGATCAGGTTCGGATGCCAACCCTTGAATGTATTGAGCAACTCTTCCTTGCTGCTTAGCGCGTTCCATGATTCTTCCACCCAGTTTGCCGTCTCGCTGACAGCAACGATGTTGACCGCGGCGCCACTACGCACATAGTAAGTGACGACGTGGCCGTTGGGACCCATCCAGAATGAAGAATCCGGGCTGACGAAGTCGGGACGGCGGTCCGGGAACGGCACCACGGCGCGATAGCACATGTGACCGGTAAAGCGTGGCGCCTCTTCGCCGAACAACTGGTTACGGACCACCGAGCGGACGCCGTCGGCGCCGACAATCAGGTCGGCTTCGAATTCTGTGCCGTCATCGAACGTGGCGACGGCGGTGTTTGCTTCATTGCGCACCGATACGCAGGATGTCGAGAGTACGGCAGATGAGTCGGGTACCAGCGATGCCAGCATCGCGTGCAGGTCAGCACGGTGCACGTGGTAGAAGTCCGCGCCATAGAGTTTCGGGCAGGCTTCGATCAGCGGTGTACGGAAATTTTCGCGCGCGGTGCGCCAGTTGCGCCCGACAATGGCTTGCGGCAGGAAGCCGGCCCGCCGCAGCTGATCAGCCAATCCGAGCCCTCTCAGTACCTTTGCGGCATTCGGGGTCATCTGGATGCCGGCGCCAACGTCGCCGAATGCGGGCGCACGTTCGAATACCTTCACTTCTATGCCGCGCTGGTTCAGCGCGCCTGTCAGGGCCACGCCACCGATACCACCGCCGATGACGCCTACCCGCAGTTTCCTCGCCATGTAATTCTCCTGTTTAGTTAAGCTCAGTGTCGTCGGACACCACCATTGGGAGCAATAATATATTAAATAGTCGTTTAATTAAATAAACTTTTGCCGCATTAAATAACCGTTTAATTAAATACCGTCTTTTGGTATATTGAATGAATAATTAAATAAAACGGGTTGAGGGGACATGCGGTCGATGCAGGTGCATCACTGTTCAACCAAGGTGCAGCGCGAGGCGCGTTCCGCACAATTCAGTGCACCGATCATGCGGGTTAATGCGTGTCGATGGATGCTGCGCGGCCGACTGGATGCACCGTGTCAGGCATGAAACATGCTCTTCCCTCCGCCCATAAATATCGGATTTTCCGTGATCACGCGCGAGCCGGCGATTTCACATCCTTACTGGAGCCAAGATGAGCCACACCACGATAGTCGGCGGAGCGATGCTGCCGCATGCACCACAGTTCTTCACCCTGCCCGAGTCCGAGGACAAACAGACCATCAAGGCTGTGCAGGACGTTGCGGCCGATATCGGCCGCGAACTGAAGGCATTGAAGCCGGATCTCTGGATCATGATCGCCAACGATCACGCGCAGCAGTTCTTCCATCATTGCGCGCCTGCGTTCACGCTGCATGTCGGCGGCGAAGCAAGCGGCATGTTCGCGGGCCGGAAGTTTCACTATCAAGTGCCCAGCGAGATTTCGTTTGAACTGGTCAGGGAACTCTATCGCTCGGGATTCGATCCTGCGTACACAAGCACGGCCGAGATCGATTACGCGCTCGGCATTCCACTGACGCATATGGGCGTGGATGCACCGGTTCTGCCAATTTACGTGAATGCCTACTTGCCGCCGCAGCCGACGATGGAACGCTGCTATGCATTCGGCAACGCTTTGGCGAATGCTGTGACAAAGATGGGTCTGCGCACGGTAATCGTTGCGAGCGGCGGCATGTCGCATTTCCCCGGCACCGATCGTTACTCCAACCCGGATCTGGCATGGGACAACAGCGTGCTCGACAAGCTCCGGGAAGGCAAGCTGAAATCCCTGATCGGCTATCACGAGAAAGAGCTGGATGAGACGGGCAACATCGAACTGCGTTGCTGGGCCATTGCTGCCGGCGCGCTAGGAGAAAGAAAACCGGATGTGTGCCAGATGAACCCGAGCTGGCATCACAACTATGCGTCGATCGGGTTTTACAGCGCCCCGCCCGTCGGCGAAACGCCTCACTATCCGCAAATCAAACCGGAATTGGTGGGACTGACTTCCGCGTTCCATGCGTTGGCGCACGACGCCGATGCACGAACCGCCTTCATGAATGATGCGAACGCGTATGCCGATCGTTATCAGTTGACGCCGGCTCAGCGCGAGACCCTGGTCAAGCTTGACATGGCCGCCGCAGCGGCAATGGGCATGCACCCGTTGGCGCCGTTCCTGGCAAACATGCAGATTGAACGTCTGCGCAAAGCCGCTAAGTAAGGTCGCCGTCATGAATCGGATTACCTCATTCATTAACGGCGCAGCCGTAGCACCCGGTTCGAATGCATTTACATTCGTCGCGCCGCAGGAAAACCGCGCGGTTTTCGAAATCGACGAGACCGGCGAAGCGTTGGTCGACCAGGCGGTGACCGGGGCGCACGAAACTTTTCTCAAGCACCGTCGTTCGACGCTGGCACAGCGCGCGACGTGGCTCAACCTGCTTGCGGATACACTCGAGAAGAACGCCGCCGCATTCGCCGAACTGATTTGTGACGATGTAGGAAAACCGTTACGAGTGGCGAAGTTTGAAACGCAACGCGGAGCCCAGTTTGCGCGCGCATGCGCAGCAGCCGTATTGCAACTCGGCGGTGAAGTGATCCCTGTCGATGCCGCACCCAACGGTGCAGGCCATTTCGGCTTCACCAGGCACTTCCCGTTCGGCGTCGTTGGCGCAATCACGCCATTCAATGCCCCGATCAACCTGCTGGTGCAAAAGGTCGCTCCGGCGATTGCTGCCGGCAACGCGGTGGTGGCTAAGCCTGCGCCGGCCGGCATGCGTGTGGCGATCGCGCTGGCGGACGCGCTGGTCAAGGCCGGACTTCCCGCCGGTTTGTTCAATGTGCTCACCGGCGACAAGGAAGCGGCAGTGCATCTCGTCAAACATCCGCTGGTACGCGCAGTCAGCTTCACCGGGGGCACCGTCGGCGGTGAAATTTTGATGCGACACGCCGGCAACAAGAAATTCGTATCGGAGCTCGGTTCGAATGCCGCGAACATCGTGCTGGCGGATGCCGACGTCGATGAAGCCGCGACCAAAATTGCGGCTGCCGCATTCGAAGCCAGTGGGCAGCAATGCATTTCCGCGCAGCGCGTTCTGGTGGAGCAGCCGGTCTATGAATCCTTCCTGGCGAAGTTCGTTGCCGCCACTGCCAGGCTAAAGGTTGGCCATTCGCGCGACGACGCGACCGACCTCGGTCCGATGGTGTCGATGCAGTCCGCCGAGCGTGTGATGGGCATGTGCCGCAATGCAATCGAATATGGCGCGTCGTATGCGCTGGAACCCAAGCAGGACGGCTGCACTGTTTCACCGGGCATCCTGGTCGACGTTCCGCGTCACGCGAAACTCTGGACCGATGAAGCGTTCGGCCCACTCGCGCTGGTAAAGCCGGTTCGCGACATCGATGAAGCAATAGAACTGGCAAACGATACGCCGTTCGGCCTGCAAGGCGCAGTATTCACGAAGAGCCTCAGCTCGGCGTTCCGCTTTTCCGAGGAATTCGAGGTCGGTGCGCTGTGGGTGAATGAAGCGAGCCGGTTCCGTCTCGACATGTATCCGTTCGGCGGCATGAAGCAGAGCGGCATTGGTCGTGAGGGGGTGAAGTATGCGATTGAGGAACTGACGCAAATCAAGTTCACCGGGATTCGGCTATGAGCGCGATCTCTCTGCTGCAGGAAGCATCAGTCGCGCATGGACGCCTGGCGGTGACGTCCGCCGTACCGCAAGCGGCCAGCGCCGGCATCGCCGCATTTGCAAAAGGCGGCAACGCATTTGACGCCGCGCTTGCCGCCTGCTTCGTTGAAACGATAGCCCTGCCTATGAAATGCGGGTTCGCCGGTGACCTGGTCGCATTGTTCCGGTCGCGCGGTGGCCCGCTGCAGGCGTTGACCAGCATCGGCACCGGCGCTGCCAGCCTCGCGGCAGGAAACAAGCCGGAAAAGCTCGGACCAAAGTCGGTCGGCGTGCCGGGCGCGCCAGACGGCTACGCAACCCTGCATAAGATGGCGAAGCTCAGCCTCGAGCAGTTGGTTACACCAGCTGCGCAAGCAGCACGCCAGGGTGTGCGCTGGTCGCGCACCGCCTTCAGCTACCTGCCAGAATCGCGCGAGCTGCTGGAGCGCTGGAGTCCCGCCTGCGTCTATCTGGAAGGACAGCCGAAGGTGGGCGACGTGTTACGCATGCCAGGACTCGCGTTGATGCTTGAAGAATTTGCGATGAGCGGCAGCGAGTTGTTCTTCGGCGCAGAAGGCGAACGCCTGGTGCACGAACTGACTGCACGCGGCGGATTCCTGACTACGACCGACCTTCGCATCCGTCCGGCGCGCATCTGCGATCCCACTGGGGTGGCGCTGCCTTCAGGCCAGAAGCTGTTTGCCATACCGGCGCCGACCCACGGGCAGCTGCTGGTCGAGGCTATCGCACGGATCACTCAAACTCATGAAGCGCCGGCTGCGGTGATTGCTGAATTGAGGGCGAAAGCCCGCAAGATCGGCCGTGATGGAACCGACGCCGGTACATCGGTGGTAAGTGCCGCCGATGACCAGGGCAATGCGGTGGTGATTGTTCACAGTAATTCGTTCCCGCGCTTCGGATCGGGTGTGGTGCTGTCGAACGGACTGGTGCTGAACAACCGGCCCGGCCGCGGCTTCGATTTGCAGGCTCCGGCCGGCGCGCCCAATGCGCCTGCGGCCGGCAAAACACCACCGACCACACTACATGCATGGGCGATCGAGGATGAGCACGGGCTGACATTCGGCGCGACGCCCGGCGGAGTAAACCAACTGCCATGGAACGTGCAAACGGTATCGGAACTATTGCAGCACAAATCGTTGGCCGAGACCGTTACGAGCCCGCGCTGGGCAACCGACGACTCGGGCGCCTACTCGAGCGAGCCGGGTGCGGGCATCGACGCGGAATTCAATCCGCGCGAAGTAGAGGCGTTGAGCCAACGCTCGGTGCAGCAGATCATGCGCATCGGCGTCGACGGTTCGCTGGAAGCGGCTGCCGATCCACGCACGAATGCCAAAGCGTACACGTTGTATTGATTCAAGGAGTTGTTTCAGGCAGGCAGTAGATTTTTGTTCGCAGCAAATCAGTAGGTAACTTTCATATTTCGGAGATTAATCATGCGTTTACTCGCTCTATCAAAAGCATTGGCCGTCGCGGGCCTGATGATTTCGTCCCAGGCTTTTGCCCAGCAGACCATCAAGATCGGCCTGGTCCAGCCGCTCACTGGCTCGGTCGCCTATAACGGCCAGGCCGACGTCGCCGGATCCAAGCAAGCGGTGGATGAACGCAACGCCAAAGGCGGCGTGCTCGGCAAGAAAATCGAGCTGGTCATCGAAGACGGCCAGTGCAAACCGGCGAACTCGGTGAATGCTGCCGAGAAGCTGATCCAGAAAGACAAGGTAGTCGCGCTGTCCGGCGCTTTCTGCAGCTCCGCAACTGCAGCGATCATGCCGGTTGCCGAGAAATACAAGATGCCGCTGGTCACCGGCGTGTCATCCAAGGCTGACCTGACCGACAAGAACAACAAGTACTTCTTCCGCGCAACCGAAACCGACGCGTTGCTGGCGCAATCGTTTGCCAAGATCATCTACTCCAACCTGAACCTGAAAAACATCGCCTATATCGGCGTGAATGACGACTGGGGTCGCGGCGGCGTTGATGAGTTCTCCAAGCAGATGACCGCGCTCGGCGCCAAGACTGCGCTGAAGGAATACTTCGACCACGGCACAACCGACTATTACACCCTGCTGACCAAACTGCGCGCATCCAAGGCCGACGGCGTGTTCGTCGCTGCTGAGACACAGGACGGTTCTATCCTGGTCAAGCAGTTGAAGGAGCTCGGCCTGAACATCAAGGTGTTCGGCGTCGGCTCCTGGGCGACTTCGGACTTCATCGGCCTGGCCGGTCCCGCTGCTGAAGGCATCTATGCTGCGGTTCCGTACTCCTCAACCATGAAGACTCCGAAGAATGAAGCCTTCGTGAAGGAATACGCTGCACGCAACAAGGAAAATCCGGGCAAGTACGGCGCCGCCGGCTACAACGCGATGAACATCCTGATGGATGCGATCGAGCGTGCGAAGTCGACCGATGCGGAAAAGATCGTGGCTTCCTTGCACCAGACCGACTATGAAGGCCCGAACGGCAAGTTCAGGTTCAACCCGAATGGCCAGGCATGGGGCTTCAACGTGGTGCTGGTTCAGATCAGGAACAAAGTGCCCGAAGTCGTTCAGATGACACCGGTCGAGCAGCCGAAGTAAATCGTTTTCACTAAAAAAAATAGGTTGTTATGGAACTCTTCCTCCAATTCCTTGCTAACGGGCTGGTCTCCGGCGTCTTTTATGCGCTGTCGGCGCTGGGACTGACCCTCATTTTCGGCCTCATGCGGGTCGTCAATTTTGCGCACGGCGAGTTTTACATGATAGGCGGCCTGCTGGGCTGGTTTGTCACGGCGAACCTGGGCCTCGATTTCTTTTCAGGCCTGGCGTTGGTGGCTGTCGTGATGGCGGCGTTCGGCTGGCTGGTCGATCGCATTCTCATCGAACGTGTGCGGGACCAGGGGGAAGAACCAGGCATCCTGTTGACGATCGGCTTGTCGATATTCCTCGCGAATACCGCCCTGCTGATCGTCGGTACGGCGCCCTTGAAGGTTGTCGCACCGGCCAGCAATGCGCCGCTGATCATTGGTCCGATTGTTTTGACCACGCTGCGGCTGCTTGCAGTGGCCACCTGTGCAGTCGCCATCATCGGCGCGCACTTGCTGATCAAGAAAACCAAGTTGGGACGCGCGATGCGCGCAACGTTCCAGGATCCGATGGCTGCCCAACTGGCCGGCATCAGGATCTCCCATGTCTATGCGTCGACGTTCGCACTCGGCGCAACACTGGCGGCCATTTCCGGCATGCTGCTCGGTTCGATCTACGTAGCCCAGGTAACGGTGGGCGGACTGGTCAGCCTGAAAGCATTCGTCGTGGTCATTCTCGGCGGCATGGGCAGTTTCGCCGGCGCGATTGTGGGCGGACTGGTGCTCGGCGTGGCCGAAGCGATGTGGGGCGGTTATATCTCGACCGGCCTGGTGGACATCATCGGCTTCATCCTTGTCATTCTCATTCTGCTGTTCCGTCCATACGGCTTGTTCTCGACTCGCGCGGAAAGGGCGTAATCCATGAAATTCGAACGTAACGTTATATTTGCAATGCTCGCGCTAGCGGCATTGTTCCCGCTGGTCGCGACCGACCAGTACCTGCTGCATATCGGCATCCTGGTGCTGTTTTATGCGATCCTCGCAACCAGCCTGAACCTGGTGCTCGGTTATGTCGGCGAACTTTCGCTCGGCCAGACCGCGTTCCTCGGTATCGGTGCTTACACCGCGGCGATCCTCTCGTCCAAGTTCGGCTTCCCGATCTGGATCACGATCCCGCTGGCCGGCCTCATCTCGGCTGTCTTTGGCCTGGCGATCGGCGCGGTGACGCTCCGGCTGCAAGGGCCGTTCTTCGTGATCGTGACGCTGGCGTTCTCGGAGGTGCTGCGCCTGATTGCCAACAATTGGGTTGGCCTGACCAATGGCCCGATGGGCATCGCCGGCATTGCACAGCCCCAGGTGCTTGCCAACGCATCGACGCTGGCGGGCAAGCAACTGTATTTTTATGTTGGCCTCGGACTCACCGCCCTCTCGCTCTACCTGTCCTACCGGTTCGTGTACTCCAGCAGAGGACGCGCGGCCATCACGGTGCGCGAAAACCGGTACGTTGCGCAGTCGGTGGGCATCAGGCCGTTCTCGTACGCGATGCTGGCGTTCGTACTCGGTTCGCTGCTTGCAGGCCTGGCAGGCGGTTTCTATGCGCATTACATCTCGTTCGTCGGACCTGAAGTCTTCGGCTTCTCCTTCATCGCGACAATGATCATCGTGGTGCTGGTTGGCGGCAAGGGCACGCTGGTCGGTCCGCTGGTCGGCGCATTGCTGATTACCTTGCTGGAAGAATACCTGCGCGAAGCGAAAGAACTGCGCCTGTCGATCTTCGGCCTGATCGTGATGGCCATCGTGATCTTCCTGCCGAATGGCTTGATGGGCTTCCTGACGCGCCGTCGCGAGCAATATGCCGCAACAGAGAAGAAAGTAACAACACCTGTACCCGGAGTAGCCAGCTATGAACATTAATCCACTGCTGACGATCGATGGGCTGTCCAAATCGTTCGGCGGCATCAAGGCAGTCAAGGACATCAGCTTCAGGCTGATGCCCGGAGAGATCCTCGGCCTGATTGGACCCAATGGCGCAGGCAAGACGACCTGCTTCAACCTGATCACCGGCTTCTACACGCCGACCTCGGGCAAGGTGTCCTTCCGGGGCGAGGACATCACCGGCGCCAAACCGTTTTCGGTTGCACAGCGCGGCATCGTGCGCAGTTTTCAGAAGACCAACATCCTGAAAAAACTGTCGGTGTTCGAGAACGTGCTCGCCGGACATTATCTGGAAGCGCGCCAATCGCTGTTCGATACCTTCTTCCCGCGCTCGCATGTCAAGGCGATGGAGAAGAAAGTGCGCGACAGCTCTGCCGAGATCATCGAAATGATCGGTCTGAAAGAGCGGATGAATGCGCCGGCAAGCCTGCTCTCCTGCGGCGAATTGCGCCTGCTCGAAGTGGCCGTCGCACTGGCCGCAAAACCGAAGGTGCTGATGCTCGATGAGCCTGCGGCCGGGCTGAACAGCCAGGAAGCGCAGGAACTCGGCAAGACGCTGAAGGCGGTTCGCGCAAAGAAAGTCGAAGCGATTCTTATCGTTGAACACAATATGAGCCTCGTGATGGGCGTGTCCGACCGGGTGGTGGTGATGAACTTCGGCGAGAAACTGGCAGAAGGCACGCCCGCAGAAATCCAGGGCAACCAGCAGGTGATCGAAGCTTATCTGGGGAAGGCAAAATCCTGATGTCAGAACAATTAAAACCGCTCCTCAGCATCGAGGACATCCATGTCAGCTATGGCAAGGCGCAGGCTTTGCATGGCATATCGCTGGATGTTGCTCGCGGCGAGATCATCGCGTTGATCGGCGCCAATGGCGCCGGCAAGAGCACCACGCTGCGCGCAATTTCCGGATTGTTGAAGCCGACGTCCGGCAAGATCGTCTGGGACGGTGCATCCATCGGCGGACTTGCCGCGGATCGGGTCGTGGCGTCGGGAATCGCACACTGCCCGGAAGAGCGACACGTATGGCCGGAGATGACAGTACGCGAAAACCTGATGCTGGGCGCCTACCTGTGCAAGTCGAAGCCGGAAGTGGAAGAGCGCGTTGGCATGGCGTTTCACCGCTTCCCGCGGCTGCGTGAGCGCGAGAAGCAACTGGCCGGCACACTTTCGGGCGGCGAACAGCAAATGCTGGCAATCGGCCGCGCGTTGATGTCGGAGCCGCGTTTGCTGTTGCTCGATGAGCCCAGCCTCGGCCTGAGCCCGAAGATGGCTGATGAAGTGTTCGACGTGATTCGCGAGATCAACGGACACGGCGTGACTGTTCTGGTGGTTGAGCAGAACATTCACAACGCGCTGTCTGTAGCGTCGCGTGCCTATGTGTTTGAGACCGGGCGTATCACTGCTCACAACGACTCGGCGAGCCTGCTCGGCGATCCGGAGCTGCTCAACGCGTATCTCGGGGCATAAGCAGTTGGGGATGGATTTCAGCGGAGACACTGAAATCCATCCCCTCTTCATTCCATTATTAGAAAAACGATATGAATATCGGAATCGTCGGTTTCGGCGCAATCGGACAAACACTTTATAAACTGATCGCGGAGCATGCGAGCGATATTCGCGTCGACGCGGTCGTCGAGCGCCAGGAACGGCACGATGCGGTGCGAGGCCAGTTGTTGCCGGGGACCCGGCTGGTGGCGTCGGTGCAGGAAATGCTTGCTGCAAAGCCGGCACTGGTGATCGAGTGCGCAGGCCATGCCGCGCTGAAGGCTGCCGGCGCGGAAGTACTTGCGGCCGGATGCGATCTGCTGGTTGCGTCGGTAGGCGCGCTGGCGGATACGTCGATCGAATCGGCGCTGCGTAGCGCGGCACAGGCAGGCTCAGCGAAGATTCGTATTCCGTCGGGCGCGTTGGGTGGACTCGATGTACTTGGGGCGGCCAGGCTGGCCGGCCTGGCCGCGGTTACCTATACTTCCAACAAGGCGCCGCGCGCATGGAAAGGCACACCTGCGGAAGAGATGATCGACCTGGACAAGCTCACTGAAGCGCAGGCCTTTTTCACCGGCGACGCACGTGAAGCCGCGTTGCGCTTTCCGCAAAATGCCAACGTCGCCGCGGCGGTCGCGTTGGCCGGGATAGGATTTGAAAAGACGGTGGTGAACCTGATCGCCAACCCGGCAGCAACCGGGAACCGGCATCGGATCCAGGCGCATGGGGCTTTCGGCGAGATAGATGTGTCGATACTGGGCAAGACGCTGCCGGATAATCCTAAGACTTCGATGCTGGCGCCGTATAGTCTTATTCGCAGTTTGGCGAATCTTACGGGGACGATTGTGGTCGGTTGATGTCGGTCCTCTACGCTCCGATACCGCAAGAGCGCGCAGGTGTCGGCTGAATTGGTTGTAAGTGCAGGGTCCGAAATCGGAAGCGACGATCACTAAGGCACCGCGCAGGAATAAGTTGGCCAATTTTGCTGGTCGTAGCGGGCGCGTTGCAGAGAGCCTGTTCTTCTTTTTTCTTGCGAACGTGTTGCTCGTCGTCGCCATAGCTCGCTATGGCTCCTCCTCACGCCTTGCACCGCATCCCGCGACGGCCGCCAATTGCCCAACTTATTCCTGCGCGGCGCCTAAGCGTCTGATCCAGCGTAACGGGGTACCGTTACGCTGGATCAGAGGCTCGCACGCGTATTACTTAAGCGCGCTGTCCAAAAAAACCGGACATCGAAGGCAACGTAAGCATATTGAATCCCATTTGCGTGGGGGCGACTTTGATATCCGCGCCGCCGCCGATGATGCTGTTGTTAGCCACGGC
>JAQGMD010000267.1 GCA_028292565.1 Burkholderia sp.
TAAGAAGGCAAAAAACTCCCTGCTCACTCCTGGCAGCGACCTCAACCATGCTATCGAATTCGGTGCTTGGGCGATCCGCCCTCGCATACACCCCGCGACCGATGCGCACGAGCTCCCCTCGGCGCACGAGACGGGTGAGTGTCACCCGCTGCGCACCTGTCTTAACCGCTTCTCGGGAGTGGAATTCGTATCCCTCCATGGCGGACGCTGCTTGGGTGCCGTCGCAGGCAGGCTCATGGACGCCATGCGCCATCTCGTACGTAGGCGTATCCCGACAACATTGTCGGTTAAGCCGCGATACAGCGAGCAGGCTATGTCCTACAAAAAAGACCGGTAATCCACGATAGCGGCCCCGGCGTAGCGGGCAGATATTCGTCGGATTGGTGCGGCGTTTCGACGGTAAGCCAGCCGAACGGAACGCAGGATACAACGGAAATTTCTACTAAAAGGACCCATGCGCGTGACCCCCGCTACTATCGATCCCTCCGCCGGCGCTTCACCGCCTGCAAGCGCCGGCGCGCAAGCAATGGAATACCTTGCCTTTCGCTTGGGAAAAGAGGAATACGGCATCAACATCCTGACGGTCCAGGAAATTCGCGGCTACGACGCGGTGACCAGGATCGCCAATGCACCGGAATTTATCAAGGGCATTGTCAATCTGCGCGGCATCATCGTGCCGATCGTCGACATGCGGGCTTTGTTACTTTAGAGCCTGCTACCTCCCTGCCTCCCTCCCGCACTTAAGCAAATATCTACCTATGAATCACCTTAGTAATATGAAAATCGGAAAGCGCCTCGGCCTTGGATTTGGCGTTCTGTTACTTTTGTCCATTGTCATTGCGGCAATCGGATTGCTGAAGTTGAATGCTGTCGCCAGTGCTTCACGCGAAATGATGGAGGTGCCGGTTGCGAAGGAACGGCTCATCAGGGATTGGAGTAAAAACATCGGTCTTGCAGTCCTTCGGACAATCGCGATATCAAAAAGCACCGATCCAACGTTGGCGACTTTTTTCAAAGGTGACGCCGCTGCTTCTGCTACAGCATCCTCAGAGCTAATCAAAAAAATTGAACCACTCTTGCTTAGTCAACAAGAGAAAGATCTATTCCAAACTCTCATCGACGTGCGTAAGGAATATAGCGCGGCTCGGGACAGCGTCATGAAACTCAAGGCTGAGGGTCGGGCCGAAGAAGCCGCCAGGATGCTGGAGGAGAAGTTCATCCCGGCCGCTAATAAATATAAGAATATGGCCGGTGATCTGGTGGACCTTCAACGCAAGTACCTGGATCAGAAAGGCGCCGAGATCGAAGCGATCGAGGCATCGAGCAATACACAGTTGATAGCGCTTGCTGTTTTGGTAATCGGTTTAGGTATCCTGTGCGCCTGGCTTTTGACAACCAGCATCACCAGACCCATGCAGCGGGCAGTCACCGCAGCGCGTCGGGTTGCGAACGGCGACCTGACAGGGACGATAGAGGTAACGTCCAAGGATGAGGCTGGTGAGTTGCTGCAGGCGCTGAAGGACATGAACGAAAATCTGCTGCGTATTGTTTCACAGGTTCGCTCCGGTACAGAAACCATTTCCACCGCATCCAACGAGATCGCCGCCGGAAATCAGGATTTGTCATCGCGCACAGAGCAGCAGGCCAGCTCTCTGGAAGAAACGGCATCTTCCATGGAAGAGTTGACCTCTACCGTGAAGCAGAATGCTGACAATGCCCGTCAGGCCAACCAACTGGCCGTCACAGCGGCGAATGTTGCGGCAAAGGGAGGAGAAGTTGTCTCCGAGGTCGTTGACACGATGGCATCGATAAACGAGGCGTCAAAGAATGTGGTCGACATCATCAGCGTCATTGACGGTATCGCATTCCAGACAAACATCTTGGCACTCAATGCAGCGGTGGAAGCTGCACGCGCCGGCGAGCAAGGCCGAGGCTTTGCGGTAGTGGCGACCGAAGTGCGTAATCTGGCGCAGCGTTCTGCCGCAGCCGCAAAGGAAATCAAGGATCTGATCGGCGATTCCGTATCCAAGGTCGACAGCGGAACGGAATTGGTTGGCCGCGCCGGCAAGACCATGGAGGAAGTGGTGGCGAGCATTCGCCGGGTGACCGACATCGTGTCGGAGATTGCTGCCGCCAGCAATGAGCAGAGCGCCGGCATTGAGCAGGTCAATCAGGCGATTGCACAGATGGACCAGGTGACTCAACAGAATGCAGCGTTGGTGGAAGAAGCAGCGGCGGCGTCTGAATCAATGCTTGACCAGTCCCAACAGCTGTCCCGAGCGGTCAGTGAGTTCAAACTGAGCAACGGGGCTGTCTCAGCGACGACACAACGGGCCGCGCCGCGCACGGTAGCCACGACCGTTCCGACAGAACGCAGCGTTAAAAAACCTGTCGGAAGGGCCATTGCGACTCGCATATCGCGGCCTGCAATGGCGATCGCGCCAAGGACATCCAGTGAAGACTGGGAGGAGTTCTGAATAAGCAGGGCTCCTTTGCTTTCTAAGTATCTGGAGATATGTCCTGCAACTGTCACGTTGATTGGCTAGTCAAAGGGTAGATGTAAACTCCTCATGATGTTTCAGCCATGCATACCAGAGGCGAATCTGACGAAGCTCGCTGGAGCCAGGCGGATCGCCGGCGGTCCGAGCGCGAAACCCGCGCCAGCGGAATCGGGTGGACCATGCTGCGTCCGGCCTTTTTCATGGACAACTTCATCAGGTACTACGGCGTCGATCCGCACAAGGACAGCCAGGTATACCTGCCCAACGGCGACGGCAAGGCGGCCCGGGTCGACCCGGCCAACTTGGGCGAAGTGGCGGGCAAGGTGCTGTGCACCGATAGCTACGGCAGCGTCATCGACCTGACCGGGCCGGAACTGCTGTCGACTGCCGAGGCGCTCTCCGTGCTCAGTTCGGTGCCGGGCCACCGCGATACCTGCGTCGACGTATCCGAACAGGCGGCGCGCGAGGCGATGGAAAAGACCGGCATGCCGGCCTGGCTGGTGGATGCGTTCCTGGAACTGAACGCCCTCATTCGGCAGGGCCACACCGCAACTCTCACAAGTGGCGTCCAGCAGGTCCTGGGCCGCCCGCCGCGCTCGATGCGCGAGTGGGCCGCCGGCCTCAAAACGGCACCCGGCACAGCGTAAGAGGCCTGGCATCCGCACGCGGCCCGCCAGGCGCAAGGTCGACACTCAGGCGATATGCAAAACACAAAATATTTCGAGGCCAATCGCCATGCCACCTGGCTCGAGTGTTTCTTCGACTTGATTTTTGTGGTGACGATCGGTGACGTAACGCATGTCCTGAGCCACACGCACGAGGGTCGTCTTGACCTACTCCAGTTCTGGAAATTCGTCCAGATTTTCATACCTTTGTGGTGGATTTGGGCCAGCCACACGATGTATGCCAATCGGTTCGACACGGACGACCGGAAGCATCGGCTGGCAACCCTGTTCATCATGTTCCTGCTGATTATCATCTCAGGCTTGATCGGCCAACGATTCCTGGCCAGCTTCGAGGCCATCGTGGTCTGCTACGTCGGTGCGAAATACATCATCGCCATGATGTATTTCGTGTCGAAACAGCGGCACAAGGATAGCGTGGAACTCACGACGGCGGTTGGCTGGGTGATCCTCGCTGGCGCCACCATCAGCCTCGCTGCGATCCTGTTCCCGGCGCCACAGCGATATGTCGTGTTTTACCTTGGGATAGTGTTCGACCTGGTTGCGTTCATCTTTTTTTTGCCGCGTCTGCTGCGGGGCATCCCGGTGCATACCGAACACCTGATCGAGCGTGTGGGCCTGCTCACGATCATCA
>JAQGMD010000282.1 GCA_028292565.1 Burkholderia sp.
CCGTCGATCCCGGACGCTTTGCCCGCGGCACTGCGTTGCGTCTCCTTGCCATGGCACCGCCATGTCGCGTCGACGCGCCTTGTTCCGCAGGCAAATCGCCTCGGGCTCGCCTGGTACAGTCAGGCTGGAACTGCTCCAGCGGGCGCGTTGCAGAGAGCCTGTTCTTCTTTTTTCTTGCGAACGTGTTGCTCGTCGTCGCCATAGCTAGCTATGGCTCCTCCTCACGCCTTGCACCCTAAAGGCGGATCAGCGTTGAAATACGGTTGGGACGTTATGGGCAATCGCCGAATCAGGCCACTGCAGCGACGCATCACTGCGCGTACGGGCAACCATAACGGGAACAGGATGGTCTACCAGGCAGCCCGGCGGCCATCCGCGTATTCGGCGTACATCCAGTCGCCCGCCACCTTTGCGAGTCCTCCCGGCGCCGGCTTCGTCTGAGGCGGGTTGCAGCGCAGCGCATTGCGCATGTAATCTGCCCAGATCGGCAGCGAGAGAGTACCGCCGAACTCGCGCTCGCCCAGCGAGCGCGGCCTGTCATAGCCCATCCATGCGACTGCGACGATATTGCAGCCATAACCGGCAAACCAGGCATCGAAGGCATCGTTAGTGGTGCCGGTCTTGCCGGCCAGATCCATGCGTCCGAGCACCCGGCTTGCGGCCTGCCCGGTGCCTGAGTTGACCACGTCGCGCAGCATGGAGTCCATGAGGAAGACGTTGCGTTCGCTAAGGACACGGTTTCTCTCATTGCCGGCATGCGCCGGATGGGCTCTGTATATAATCTTGCCTCGCCCATCGACTACCTCCTTGATAAGGTGTGGCACCACCCGAAAGCCCCCATTGGCGAAGACCGCATAGCCCGCTGCCATCTGCTGCGGCGTGACTGCCCCGGTCCCGAGCGCCATGGTCAGGTTGGCAGGATGCCTGCTCTTTTCGAAACCAAAACGGGTCAGGTGGTCCCGCGCATAGGCGGGTGTGACGGACCGCAAAATGCGGATCGCAACCAGGTTCTTTGATTTTTTCAGCCCATTGCGCATGCTGATAGGGCCCTCATACGTGTCCCCGTGGTTCTTCGGATCCCAGCCTGCCGGCGCGCCATTGGGTCTGTCCTGCGAAAGCGGAGCATCGTTAATTTTCGCGGCTGGAAACATCCCCCTCTCCAATGCTGCCGAGTAAATAAAGGGCTTGATGCCAGAACCGGGCTGGCGCCATGCCTGCGTCACATGGTTGAGTTGACTGAAGGCGAAATCGAATCCGCCAACCACGGCGCGGTAGGAACCATCGGACGCGTCGAGCGCAACGAACGCAGCGGCGACTTCAGGCAGCTGGGTGATCGACCAAGCGCCTTTCCTGTCCTGTGCGACCCGAATGACCGAACCGGGCTCCAGGCGCTTCTCTGCGGCTGCATCTCTATCCAATGCCTCCGCAGCAAAGCGCAAACCCTTGCCGGCGATCTGAATCTCGTCACCCGACAACAACTGAGCGCGTACCGTTGTGGACGTCACTGCGACCACGACCGCCGCGCGCAGTTCGTCGCTGTCAGGATGCTTCTGCAACGCCTCGCCGATCGCCTGCTCGCGGGCTTCGTCATCCCGCGGCAATTCGACGAACGACTCGGCCCCGCGATACCCGTGCCGCCGGTCATAGTCCGTTACCCCGCGGCGCACCGCGCGATATGCGGCTTCCTGGTCCGCGCTGTTAATCGTGGTGTATGCGTTGAAGCCGCGCGTATACGTCTCTTCCTTGTAATACGCGTAAAGAAATTGTCTGACCATTTCAGCGGCATGCTCCGAATGCGGGGCCACCCGCTGACTGCGGCGCACATTGAGGGTTTCTTGCGCAGCTCGCGTGTATTGCTCTTCGGTGATAAAGCCGAGCGTGCGCATACGCTGCAGGATATACCGCTGGCGTTGCGTTGCACGCGAGGGATTGGCTACCGGGTTTGCGATACCCGGCGCTTTTGGCAGTCCGGCAAGCATCGCGGCCTCCGCGACCGTCAGGTCCTGAATCGACTTGTCAAAGTAGATGCGGGCGGCGCTGCCGAAGCCGTAAGCACGTTCTCCGAGATAAATCTGATTCATGTACAACTCGAGAATCTTGTCCTTGGAAAGCTGGTCTTCAATCTTGTACGCCAACATGACTTCCTGAACCTTGCGCAAATAGGTTCTTTCCTTCGACAAAAAGAAGTTGCGCGCGACTTGCATGGTAATCGTGGATGCCCCTTGCAAGCGGTTGCCGGACAAATTCTCCTTGCCGGCGCGAAGCAGGCTGATAAGGTCGACACCCGCATGCGCGTAGAAGCGGTCGTCCTCGGCCGCGAGTATTGCCTTCGTCAATAGCGCCGGGATGTCGGCGACGGGAACGAACACCCGATGCTCCTCACCGAATTCGCCGATCAGCACATGGTCGGCGGTGTATACCCGCAACGGAACCTTCGGCCGGTAATCAGTCAGTGCCGTAACCGAAGGCAGGCCGCGGGCAAGCGCGAGCAGCTCATAGCCGGCAAAGCCGACGACGCACACTACACTAACGGCAAGCGAGAAGGCGATGGCACGCATAATGCGCCTGTACAACGGCCGTTTAGAGCGCTTTATTGATGGCGAACCTGATAACGATTTCATCGCACTCCCTTCAGTAGCATTGTGATCGCAGCCGCGGCTTGCGTGCTGCAAGTACCCGCGCCGAAGCGCACCCACAGCCTGGTTCCGTCCAGACCGTAGTCGACGCTGCGGAACAACTCTGCGTGGCGATTCGGTCCCAGCCGCACCCAATGTGACTTGAGGCGGTATCTCGCTGGAGTGAGCCGCTGCAAAGCGATGGGTCGCATCACATATCGGATTACCTGGACCCCGACTGGCTGTCCAAGTTGCCGTCGTTATCGAAATCGTTCAATGCGAGTAGTACGATGATGTATGCCGCAACAAGCATCACTACTGAAACGAGCGTGGCTATCGACAGAATTATTGCGTTGAACATCGCTGCCCCCCTTAATACGTAGGTAGCACAACAACGCGGTCGGTTCCATGGAGCCGTCAGTGGCGGGTCGCCGGGACAAAATGGGATCCTTTTTATTGGGCGATCCAGGAATGACCCATCTGCCGACAAACCACTCATGCTGCAACCGTCCAATAAATAGAAGGGGCGCGAAGCGATTTGAACGGATACAGCAAATGAATCCGGCAGTCCGACTGCTTCCGCATCACGGTAGCGCATCGCTGGCCGACCAAGGGAAGTTTTGGATACAATGACGATCAAGACTGGTATCATCACTATTCAAACAAAGTTCAGATAAATTATTGACTTTAAAGGCCCGAGCTTGCACGACGATCCTCCAGATACCTCAGGTGCACTAGACGGTTCGGTGGAGGCCGTCGACCGG
>JAQGMD010000296.1 GCA_028292565.1 Burkholderia sp.
GTTCTCACGTGACTTCGCCGTCGAGTTCGATCGCCTGCTTGCCATGCCGTCGACGACGCTGCTGATGACGTCCGCATTCGGTTGCGGCGCGCTCGCGCTGTTGCTCGCTTTCAAACGCTTTCTGCCGCGGTTTCCGGGCATCCTGCTGGTTGCTGTCCTCGGCATCGCCGGTAGCTGGGCGCTCGATTACGTTGCCTACGGGGCAGCGATAGTCGGCACTGTGCCTGCCGGGATCCCGCCATTATCACTGCCACCCGCGATTCCATTCGAGAGCCATCGGGACTTGTGGCCGGCTGCATTGATCCTTGCGCTGATCAGTTTTACCGAAGCCATGTCGAGTTGCCGCGTCCTCGCCCGCAAGCAACAGCAGCGCTGGGATGAAAACCAGGAACTGATCGGCCAAGGATTGGCCAAGATGGCGAGTGGATTTTCCGGCGCCTTTCCGGTGAGCGGCTCGTTCTCGCGTTCCGCACTGAACCTGTATGCCGGTGCGACCAGCGCCTGGTCCACCTTGTTCTCGGCGATTTGCGTGCTGTTGAGCCTGCTGTTCCTGACCGATCTCATCTATTACCTGCCGCGCTCGGTGCTGGCTGCGATGATCATGGTGCCGGTATTTTCGTTGCTCGATTTTTCCGCTTTCCGACGGCTGTTTACCATTTCAAGAGATGACGGCATGGTCGCCGTCGTCACATTTGCCGTGACCTTGTTCTCCATGCCGCATCTGCATTGGGGCGTCTTTGCCGGGATCGGGCTCACCATGGTGTCGTTCCTGTACCGGCGCTCGCATCCTCGCATCATCGAGGTTGCGCTACACGACGACGGCACCTTGCGCGACCGGAAACGGTTTGGATTGCCATCGCTTGCGCCGGACCTGCTTGCTGTTCGCATGGACTCTGCGCTCAACTTCCTGACCGCTGCCAACCTTGAACGCTTCATCACCGGTCGCTGCAGTGAGGACCGGAGCATCCGGCGTGTGTTGTTCTGTGCCGGTTCGGTGAACGATATCGATGCCAGTGGCGTCGATGCGTTGCAGTCGTTGCTCGAGACGCTGCAGGGGCAGGGGATTGAGCTGTATTTGTCTGCGGTTAAAAAGCAGGTTTGGGATGTGCTGGAAAAAGCCGGGATGATTGAGACGATCGGGAGGGATAGGCTGTTTGCGACGGATAGGGAGGCGGTTTTGCGGCTTGGGGCGGAGGTGCAGTTGGCGCCGTCGAGATGACGTCGGGTTTCGCGCCGTGCCACCGCACGTCCGCGTCGGGACGTATTGCCTCTTCCCCGTTGCAGGGGGAAGGGGCAAGACCTCAAGGCTTCGCGAGAAGCCTGTCGCGCTACGGGGGCATGCCTGACACCCCGGTCGGCCCCATCGACCCATAAAGCTTATCCACCTGCGCCGCAGGCGGCCCATACTTCTCCCGTTGCGTCCGCCGCTCCGGCGGATGATTCCACGGCATCTTGCTGACAACCAACCGCGGCACATTGATGAAAACCTCATTACCCGCCCGATTGACGATCGCATCGAGCGGTATGCACGCGTCTTCGCTCACTATGCCGCGCGAAACCAGCATATAGCCCTCAATGTCGTCGGTGGGGGCGACCACCTTGATGACGTTACCGATCTCACCATGGTCGGATCCCCGTACGAGGTCGTCGGGCTCGACTTCGACATTGACTCCGTTGAGCGAATCAAGCGCCACCAGGAACTCATGCACCGTCATGATGGCGTTGGCGACCAGCGGATAATTGACGTGTATCGCAGCCTCCCATGCAGCCAGGTTCTCCGCGCCAATGGCATTGGAAAGGTAGGTGACGTCGTATCCCTTTTCCACCGCGTGCCGGCCGGTGGATTCGCAACAGAGGTTGGCGGCCATGCCGCCGATGACGAGGTGCGTGATGCCCAGGCGCGCCAGGTGCGCGGGCAGGTCCGTCTCGAAGACATCGGTCCCCTTGTGAGGTTGTAGAACGATCTCGTCCTCGCGCGGACGCAGGGCGGGATGAAAGTCGGCGCCCCAGCTCCCGGCAAGGAACATGCGCTTTTCAAAGATGATGCGATTGATCCCGCTGCGGCACTGCAGCTTGCCGTCGGCATAGTCCTCCTCGGTATAGGCCATCGGGCCGAACAGCACCGGGACACCCCGCGCACGCGCGCCGTCGATCGCCTGGCGCAGGTGGCCGACGACGTCATGCAGCTTGACCGTGGTCTTGGACATATCCCAGGCAGCGCCGCCTTCCGACAGAAAATCATTGACCGGATCGATCACCAGGAGGGCCGTGCCGCCCTTGGGAAAACCGATGCCGTTTTGGGACTTTGCCAGATAGGTCTGGTCGCCCTGGCGCGCGTTTGCAGCGCCGCCAAGCAGGGAAGAATCGCCGGGGAGTAAAGACATGTATACCGCTTTCCAATCAGTACAAGAGCTGATTGGAGGCGAGTGTTGTCGAAATGGTTCCGACATTCCCGCGCGGCGTGAAACGGGGCAGGGCAGCGGCAACCTATGTGCGGGAAGCCGCTGCTGCTGATGCGATCAGTTCTTCACGCAATCCACGAAGTAACCGCGCCGGCCATCCTTCTCCTGCCTGACCAGGCCGTGCACGTCGGTTTCGAAGCCTGGAAACTTCTCGTTAAAATCGCGCGCAAACTTCAGGTAGTCGACGATGGTCCGGTTGAAGCGTTCACCCGGAATCAGCAGCGGAATACCCGGCGGGTAAGGCGTTAGCAGGATCGCCGTGACACGGCCTTCCAGTTCGTCGATCGAGACGCGTTCGATTTCGCGGTGCGCCATCTTGGCGAATGCGTCGGACGGTTTCATCGCCGGGATCATGTCGGATAAATACATTTCGGTAGTCAGGCGCGCCACATCGTACGCCTTGTACATGTCGTGGATCTGCTGGGAGAGGTCGCGCAGGCCGATCCGCTCATAGCGCGGATTGGCTGCGGCGAACTCCGGCAGGATGCGCCACACCGGCTGGTTCTTGTCGTAGTCGTCCTTGAACTGCTGCAGCGCCGTCAGCAGCGTGTTCCAGCGGCCCTTCGTGATGCCGATGGTGAACATGATGAAGAACGAATACAGGCCCGCTTTCTCCACGATGACGCCGTGTTCTGCGAGGTAGCGGGTTACGATCGATGCAGGAATGCCGGACTCACCGAATTTGCCGTCGAGCGACAGGCCCGGCGTGACGATGGTCGCCTTGATCGGATCGAGCATGTTGAAGCCCGGCGCCAGTCTGCCGAAACCATGCCAGTCGTCTTCGGCGTTGATCATCCAGTCTTCCTGGGTGCCGATGCCGTTCTCGGACAGGTTGTTTGGTCCCCAAACCTGGAACCACCAGTCCTTGCCCCATTCCTCGTCAATTTTGCGCATCGCGCGGCGGAAGTCGAGCGCTTCCAGGATGCTTTCTTCCACCAGCGCCTTGCCGCCCGGAGGCTCCATCATGGCCGCGGCGACGTCGCAGGAAGCGATGATCGCGTATTGCGGCGAAGTGGAGGTGTGCATCAGGTACGCTTCGTTGAACGTATCGCGGTCGAGACTCCTGGTCTCGGAGTCGTGCACCAGGATCTGCGACGCCTGCGACAGGCCGGCCAGCAGTTTGTGGGTCGATTGCGTCGAGAAAATCATCGATTCCTTCGCGCGCGGACGGTCCTTGCCGATCGCATGCATGTTCTTGTAAAACTCGTGGAACGTCGCATGCGGCAGCCACGCTTCATCGAAATGCAGCGTGTCGATCTGTCCGTCCAGCATTTCCTTCAGCGTCTCGACGTTGTACACCACGCCGTCGTATGTCGATTGTGTGATGGTCAGGATGCGTGGCTTCTTGTTCTTCGCTTCACGCGCGAACGGATTGGCCTCGATCTTCTTCATGATGTTTTCCATCCGGAATTCTTCCAGAGGGATCGGGCCGATGATGCCAAGGTGATTGCGGGTCGGCATCAGGAACACCGGAATCGCGCCGGTCATGATGATCGAGTGCAGGATCGACTTATGGCAATTGCGGTCGACCACCACGTTGTCGCCTGGGCCGACGGTCGAATGCCAGACCATCTTGTTCGAGGTCGAGGTGCCATTGGTGACGAAGTAGCAATGGTCGGCATTGAAGATGCGAGCCGCATTGCGCTCAGATGCCGCGACCGGACCGGTGTGGTCAAGCAGCTGGCCGAGTTCTTCGACTGCGTTGCAGACGTCGGCGCGCAGCATGTTTTCGCCGAAGAACTGGTGGAACATCTGGCCGACCGGCGATTTCAGGAATGCCACGCCGCCCGAGTGGCCAGGGCAGTGCCAGGAGTAGGACCCGTCCTGGGCGTAATGCACCAGCGCGCGGAAGAACGGCGGCGCCAGGCCGTCGAGGTAGGACTTGGCTTCGCGGATGATGTGGCGCG
>JAQGMD010000304.1 GCA_028292565.1 Burkholderia sp.
CGGGACGACGGCGGTAGATTTCGGAATGTATATGGAATTCCATCGGCGGAACGGCGTCGCCTTCGACCAGGTTGCCGTCGAAATCGATGGTCACGATGTCGTCCACCGTGAGTGCGCTGCGGACCGACTTGCCGGAATTGATCAGCATATGGTCGGTGCCGGCCACGCGGGCGCTGAAATGCCCGTTGAAATCGATCACCTGGGCGCGCTCGAGCATCAGGATAGCCTCGACCAGCAGCCGCTTTTGTTCATTTACTGTTAGCACGTTGTCTCCTTCTAAATCTTTTTACGTGCCGGACGCTGTTGTTTTTGTTTTAGCTGTCCGTGCCTGGCAGGTTAACTTCGGTTTACCGTCCCATGATCGTGTTGATGCTGTCCGGGGCCGTCGCCGTGCTCATGGCCGTCATGGTCATGGCTGTGGCCGTGATGGTGATGACGGCCGTGGTGATGGGGGTGGCCATGCACATGGCTGCCATGCTCATGCACATGCACATGCGGTCGATACTTGAGATCGGTGCGCGCGTTGCCCAGCGGCGTGCGCGGATCCTGGCTGAATACCAGGGACTTCACTGTCACCGGCACCGTTTGTGATGGGAGGCGGATCCGACCGAGGTCAATGTAATCGAAGTCCATCAGGACCACGCCATCGATCACCAGCAGCTCGCTTTCAAGACCCATTTCTTCGCGCAACATTGCTCCCAGCGTGTGGGCCAGGTCGCCGTCGAAAATGAGATACAGCGGCTGTTTTTTGGCAACCGTGTTATGCATGCCCTTCAGGATGCCGCCGGCAAAAGCCGAAATACGTTGGTAGGAGGGCATGCCTTTCCAGCGGAATGCGAGCGCCACATCGTTCTCGCCCTCGACCAGGTCGAAAGACTTGAAATGCGAACCGATCGCCTGCGCCAACTGCTCCGGGTCGATCTCCGTACCGCATTCGTAAGCCGGCTGCAAGACCTGGAGATTGCGGCGCGGGAGCAGACTGCCCGGGCTGGATATATAAGTGGTATTCCCGCTCAGCTGCACCGAGTACTCGGATGCGCCCAATGCGGTGGCGCGTATGCACTCGCCGGCCGGCAGCATCTCCCATGGCAATGCGCCGGAATCGAGCCTGCGGCGGATGGCGCCACCGAGCAGTTTGCCCATGTCGCCAAAGTCGCGCGACTCGCGCTGATAGACGTATTCCGCGACGCCGCCGGAGAACATGATGCCTTCGATCGGACCGAAGCCGGCAAGCGGGTCGGTCAGATACAGGTCTTCCACCTCCGGCGACATGCCCTTTCCGCCTATCGCCGAAATCAGCGCATCGGCCATCCAGTCCGCCACATGCTGCAGCGTATGCCTGTCGGCGCGGTCGCCCAGATTGAAATCAAAGCCCGCCTGGCTGGCGTGATAGCGCCCCGCCGGATCAAGCCGCGTGATCTTGTCGGTCGCATCAACCACCATCAAGCGTCCGCCGATATGGATCGCGGCGGTCCCGACGACCTTGCCGGCCTCAACCACTGCCAGCTTGGTAGTGCCACCGCCGATATCGATATTGAGTATCCGCTTGCCGGCCTCATGCGACGCGCGTGCGGCGCCGGATCCATAAGCGGCAAGCATCGATTCCATGTGGTGGCCGGCGGTCGCACACACGAATTCGCCGCCCTGGTCGGACAGCAGGTCCGAAATCGCCTGCGCGTTTTCGCGGCGCAGCGCTTCACCGGTAAGAATCACCGCGCCGGTGTCGATCTTGTCGGGGTGCAGGCCGGCGCCAAAATAGGCTTCATCGATGATGGCGCCGAGCGCGCCTTCGTCAATACGGGTCTCGCTGGAATACGGAGTGAGCGCAACCGGCGACTGGTACAACGTCTCGCGCGCGACGACGAAGTAGCGGCTGGACAGATCCTCGCCCATCCTGCGCAGCTTGATGCGGGAGAAGATCACCTGGGTGCCGGATGAGCCGATGTCGATGCCGACGCTGACCAGCGATACGTTGTCCTGCTGCCAGATCGGATTGCTTTCCAGCGGCCCGTCCGTCGTGAAATCGTCGTGATCGTGATCGGCGTCTTCGCCTTCTTCGTGCACATGGTCGAAGCCTTCGCCGTACTGATGGTCGGTCAGGTTATGACCGCGCTTCGGTGTTTGATCGTTGTCCGACATAGCTGTGTTCCCGTGTTTGTTCGATCCAGGCCGCGGGCCGGATTAATAGAATGCGTCGTAGTGCACCTGGCCGCCAGGGACTTTTTCTTCAAACAGCATGCGCTGTACTGCTTGCGCCATAGGCGGCGGGCCTGCGAAATAAATCTCGAACTCGGGGAGCGACTTGCCCAGCACTTCGAGCACCAGCTCATGGACGAAGCCGATCTTGCCTGCCCATTGCTGTCCGTCGTCCTGCGCCGGCATGGAGATGATGGGATGGAAGTACAGGTGCTGTCCGTAGCCGGGCAACTCGCACAGCATGTCTTCGCCGCAGATGTCGCGTTGTCCGCGTCCGCCATAAAAGAAGTGAACCTTGCGCGTAGCCATGGCCGGATTCGCCGCCACACCGCGGGCGATCGAAATCATCGGAGCAAGTCCCGAACCACCGGCAATCAGCACGATGTCGCGCGGGCTGTCGGGACGCAGATAAGCCAGGCCGTAAGGCCCGTCCACCATCAGCGTATCGCCAACGCTCACGTGGTCGAATAACGCGCCGCTGCCGCTGCCGCCGGGGACACGCTTCACCTGGAAATGCCAGACGCCGTCACCCTGAGCGATGTTGGACATCGAATAGGCGCGTGGTCCGGTCCGGCTCGGGGTGTACAGTAACGCGTACTGACCCGGCAGGAAATCGATGGGCTTCTCGAGCTTGAACTGGAATTCGCGTATGTCATGCGTGAGGTCGCGAGTCGCGATCAGTGCCGCCTCGGTGCGGAGCGGGCGGTTCGGCGTCAGGTATTGCTCCGCTGCGCGCGCCTTGACTGTGCAATCGCCGTTGGGACGGGACTGGCAACCGAGCACGCGATTGCGCGTACGGTCGCGGTCTGTCAGTCCAGGCGCTTCTGGCCAGTTCGATGTGAGCTCGCCACTGACCAGCTCGATCTTGCAGGTCCCGCAGGAGCCTACATTGCATTCATAGGGAAGGCCTATGCCGGCACGATGCGCGGCTCGAAGGATAGTGTCGTCCGGCGCGCATTCGAATTGCTGCTCTGTGCCGGCAAGGGTGATATTGAACATTGTGCGTCTAATCTCCGAATCCAATTACTGTTGTTTTATTTATGTAGATTTGCAATCAGGACGGATGCAACGCACCGCGATGGCCGGACCCATGGTCCGGCAGCCATCGTCGGCAAAGACGGAATTGCACGAACTGCAAGGAGCAGGCCGCACAGGATCTCCGTCGCGCTGCCTCACCCATTCATGCCATCCGTTGGGAACGTGCGGGGCGATAGCCGAGCCGCTGCGAAACGGCTTCACCGGCGGCGATGACGTCGGGCGCGTAGGCCAGCAATACTTTTTTCGTCAGGCGCTGTGCGGGGCCCGCGACGCTGGTTGCTGCAATCACATTGCCGTTGTAATCACGTACAGGCGCCGCGATCGAACGCAGGCCGAGCTCGCTTTCCTCGTCGTCGATCGCATAACCGCGCATCCTTATAGTGGCCAACTCCTGGCGCAGCGACTCCGTATCGATGATGGTGTGCGGCGTACGCTCGCTCAGTTTGCCCGCCAGGATGCGATCGAGTGCCTCCGGCGTCTGGAACGCCAGCAACACCTTGCCCTCCGCTGTGCAATAGGCCGGTTTGCGCACGCCGACGTCCATGGTCATGCGGATCGCCTGTTTGCTCTCCAGGCTGTTCACATAAAGAATGCTGTTGTTGTCGAGGATCGCGAGGTGCACGGTCTCGCTGGTCTTTTCGCGCAAGGTCATCAGGAAGGGCTTGGCCTCACTCGAGAAATCCATCTTGCGGCGTACCAGGGAGCCGAGTTCGAACACCACCAGGCCGAGCCGGTATTTGCCGTTCTCGTGATTCTGTTCCAGCAAGCCCGCGTCGATCAGCGTGGTGGCAAGACGATGGACGGTGCTTTTCGGCAGCAGCAAACGCTTGGCCAGATCGCTGATGCCGATCTCGTAGTCGTCGTCCGAGAAGGTCTTGATCAGACGAATCGCGTTCGCAACGGAAGACAGTCGCGTTTTTTCCTGCGGCGCACCCTGCGATTTGGTGGGTTTCACTTTCGATTGCATCTTGTACAACTCCTTTTCCGATATACGGAACAGAGTTTAATGAAAACGGGCGGCACTCTCAAGCGCGCACGCCACTCTTTCAATCGATCCGCGGTATTAAGGCACCGCGCAGGAATAACTTGCACAAGTTATTCCTGCGTGGCGCCTAAGGACCAGCGGACAAAACTCTTCGATCGGAGTAGGTGTGAAGTGTCATTCCAGCCCCCTTTCCCCGGATCGCTACTTTGGCGAACCTGTCAGGCGCATTCGTTCTGATATACGGAACGCTGTTCCTCAGTGTGGATTGATCGTACCAGAACCAGGATTGGAATGTCAATCATGTGAACGGCAATCAGAAGACGCCTGGCACCCAGCGTTTTACGCTTCTTGCATAGGCATCGTAGCTATCGCCGAATTGCTGTGACAAACGGCGTTCGTCCCGCAGTATGCGCGTGTGAAAGAACACGGCTGTATGTATGGCAAGGAACAGCGCCAGCCAGGAATGGAATGCGAGCGCCAGTCCGCTGAGGAAAATGAGATGACCGATGTACATCGGATTACGGGTATAGGCGAAGACGCCGGTCGTTACCAATCGCTCCGGCGGAGTATCCATGCCCGGCCCGCCTCCTCCACGCCGGATACGATAAAGGCCGCATAGACGGTATTGCAGGTAACCCCAGGCCAGAAGCGGCAGGAATCCTGGGTCGAAGCGAAGATTCCCCTTGTGCAGCAATAACTCCCAGGCGAGGACGAGTATCGGGAACAGGATAAATGTCCGGGTCGAACTGCCTTTGCAGCGGCGGACTATTTTGTCGATCAGTGGGTGCACGATGGACTCATTGAATGGGAGACGTCTCGCATACCACTGTCATTCCCGCACAAGCGGGAAAACTGTAGCAGTTGCGGAAGTTTCGAGGGACGGCCATCCAGGGATGCACCACTCACGCTCGTCAAGAACGAAGGTCGCAACCGGTTTCTTTTACGCCGGAGCCCAGCGCCGCCAAAGCGAATGCTGCAGGAGCATCTCTGGGTTCCCGCCCGCTGATGTATCGCCTCGGTACACGAGCGATAGTACCTGCTCGAATTGTGTAGATACTTATGCATCAGTCAGGGCGCGGATGGTTGTAATCGTCCTCCGTCTGCCGCGGCTCATATCCCTCGGCCCCCGGTGCGGGGTCGGAGGGCCGCGAAATCACACGCTTCTGGAACAGCATATTCATGAACATGTACATCGGTTTGCTCTTGAGCACGAGCGCGCGTGCCGGCTTTAGCGGGTCGGCATTGAAATGCTGATGCACGCAATTGGCATGCACGATCGCTAGATCTCCCGCCTTCCAGTCGTAACGGATGCCGTCGTGAATTTCATAGCCGGTTCCGTCCAATATATAGAACGCCGCTTCGTTGACATGCCCGTGCTTGCCATTGCGTCCACCGGGTGCATACTCCTCGAGGTGTATATGCAAGGTCTGCGTCATGCCGTCGGGAGGCTCGACGTAGTGCCGGCTGAAGGACTGCGGACCGTCCTTCAACCTGACCTTCGCCCCCTTTACCACCCGCGGTAACGACCGCAACCGATGCAGTTCATCCTTGAGACTGTAGTCACCTGCGATGCCACGCAAAAACGTCCGGTCCTTCTTGCTGTAGTGATGTGATTCGTCGCCCATCCGTCTTCCTTATTAGGAGAACCAAAATCCTGCGCAGCGTCCGCTACTCTTCTTCCTTCTTCGGCGCGGCACCGTTGTGGAACAGGTTCGCCCACAGCTTTTCCCATTTCGCCGACTCATCCAGCACGATCACCGGATCGATCATCTGATACGGGAATTTGTTGAGCGGGCTGTCGACGGCATTGCTCGACGGGACACGATTGCGTTGCTTGAGCAACTCCTGGCCTTCATGCGACAGCATGAAATCGACAAACAGCATTGCCGCATGCGGATGCGGTGCCTGCTTGGCCACGCTGATGGCATTGGGCCGGCCGAACGTCGGCGCGAGCGGTTTCCATTTCACCGGGGCGCCCTTTTGCACCAGTCGTTCGACGTTCTGGTTGTATACGGTAGCGGCGAGCGGAAGTTCACCGGCCGACAGCAGCTCAGCCATCAGTGTGTGCCCGACCCGCATCTGCGGTTTCATCTCGGCCAGCTTGCGGAAATAGGCCAGGCCTTCCTTCTCGCCCATGCTCTTGACCACCGCGGCAAACCAGTCGCTGTCGCCGGATTCGATGCCGATCTTGCCGATCCAGCGCGGATGCAGCAGGTCCTGAAAGGTGTTGGGCACTTCTTCCGGCTTCACCAGCTTGGTGTTGTAGCCGAGGACAAAGAAGTTGAAGCGCGTCGCGACGTAATGCCGGTGCGGCGCGAACGCGACCTTGGGTATGTCCTTGAACGCGGGGCTGTAGAACTCGGAGAGGAGATTTTCGCGGAACATTGCCTCCATCTCCGGACCGTTGGTCTCGATAATGTCCGGCGCATAGCGTCCCGCGCGGGCTTCGGTCACCGCACGGTTCAGCACCTTCTCGCTGCCTGCCCGCCACAGCGCTGTCTTGATGCCGTATTTCTTCTCAAACGCCTCGGTGATCGGTACGGAGTCTTTCAGGTTGAGGGAGGTGTAGATGACCACCGTGCCTTCCTTCTTCGCCCCTTCCAGCAGTCTCTTTTCCCTGTCGGCGCCCTGGTACATGAAGAGGTCGTAGTGCTTCGACTTTTCCTGCGCGAATACCGAACAGGACAGTCCTATGAAAGCAGCTGCGGCTATCTTGGAAAGAATACGAAAATCGCGTAACGAATGCATCTTCATTCCTGTCTCCTTTTTGCCCGATCAGCGGGCGTTTTTTATGTATATGACTACTTCAAGGTTCTTGTCTCGCTTTTCTTCGAATTGTGTTTACGTTCCCCGGTGCCGCGTTTTCGCAAGGATTGCACCCTACCTCTTGCGAGCGCCCTCACCCTCACCCCTCACTCCGCGCCCCACGGTTTGGCTTGCAAGCCAAACCGGCAGCGGCAGAGGGGAGTTTCAGCCGTGACTTGCGGGTTGCCTCAGGCGCTCTTGCCCCACCTCTTCTGCGTAATCGTATCCAACAGCGCCGGCTGCCCGGCCTTAACCCGTTCAATCGCACGCTTCAGCGCAGGCCCCACATCTTCCCCGCGTTCGATCGGTCCTTCCGCATACCATCCCATCGATTGCGCCATAGTGGCGAAATCCGGCGCAGGCCCATCCATATCCATGCCGATATGCGCTTTATCGAGTGCAGTGCTGCGGTGCTTGGCCATGCGGATCTGGTGCTCCCAATCGTTGTAGTACGCGCGATTGTTGTACATGACGATAAGCATCGGAATCTTGTGCTTGGCCGCGACCCAGAGCGCACCGGCGTCGAACATCAGGTCGCCGTCGGGTTGGATGTCGACCACCAGGCGTCCGGCATCGCGATGGGCCAATGCCACACCGAGCGAGATGCCGATCTGGGTAGCAGTCCCCAGTGACTTGCCTGGATGCCGGTACGGCTTGTCGAAATCCCAGAGCTTGCGCGTCCAGTCTTCCAGCGTTCCCGCGGTCAGCACCCAGTCCTCATGCCGGATGGCGTCCCACACTTCGCTCGCCAGGCGCGGTGCGGTGAGGGGACTGGAGTCCCATCCCCTGCGCGCTTCCTCCGCCCACTTGGCGCGAGCCGCGCGATGCTTCTGTCCGGTTTGTCCTGCACGATCGCGTATGCGTTTTACGAGTTGCGGATTGCCATCGATGCGCCTTTTCGCCAGCTGTGTCAACGCCGGAATTGCCAGCGTCGTGTCGCCCAGGATGCGCAGGTCGGCATGTAGCAGGCGCTGGTAATCCATGGCCCAACTCGACAACTCGAGGTCGCCGAATCCGATGTCGATCCATTTCGCACTGTCCGGCACGATGCTGCTCAACTCGCGGGTAGTGCTGATCAGTTCAGTGGTCGGCTTTTCCCAATCGCGCACGTCGAGGCAGAGAATCAGGTCGGCGTCGCGGAACACGTCCTTCACCATGCTCATGTTAAGCGGGTGGCAGCCAGGGAAGTTAAGTCGGCTGTTGACGTCGAATACCGGTGCGCCCACGGTTTCTGCAAGTGAAACCAGCGTGTGGAACGCCTCCGGATCCCGGCCTGCATATTCGACCAGGATGACCGGGCGCTCCGCCTGCAGCAGCATGTCGGCGGCTTTTTCCAGCGCCGACGGATCACCGGCAATCGGAGTCGGGACCGCCATGGCTGAAGCCGGCGGCAGCGATACGTCATGATTGAGCGGCGCCTCTTGCAACCAGGCGTCATAGCACATGTAGATCGGGCCGCGCGGTTCCGTCATCATCACGCCGTAGGCGCGGGCGAACGATTCGGGTACGCCGTCCACTACCGTCGGCTGGTAATCCCATTTGGTGTAATCGCGCACCGCCTGTCCCTGTACGTTGGCGGTATGCGTCCAGTCGATACGGGGCCGGCGCTTGGTTTCATCCATCGGCCCAGTCGCGCCTACGATGAAGATCGGCACGCGGTCTATATACGCGTAGTACACGGCCATATTGGAGTGCAGCAGGCCGACGAGGTTATGCAGGATGGCGACCATCGGCTTTCCGCTCGCCTTTGCGTAGCCATGCGCCACCTGGACTGCAGTCTCCTCATGCTGGCACAACATCATGCAGGGATAATTCTGGCCGTAGTTGACGATGGAATCATGGAGGCCGCGATAACTGGCTCCGGGGTTGAGCGCGGCGTATGGCAATTTGTACTGGTGCAGCAGGTCGACAATGACGTCGGAACCCCATCTCTGTTCGGTCGGCGCTACCGCCGGCGGAGGCGTGGTATTGCCGATGGACGCGGGTACTTGCAATGAAGCCGGAATGTGATCTGGTTTATTCACTAAGCACCTTTTTTATATTGAACAGGAATGGCGATGGTCTCCTCCACTGCCATGCAATACGGGGGTCGGGCGTTAACAAAGATAGAGCGCAAAGATAGAGCGGTTTTGCGAACAAGTCACAATCTACTTGTGACATCTAATCACATTTTTTAAGGGAAATGTTTTGTTTAGAATGCGGTTCCGTATGGAGGAACGCAGGGCGGAGTGGGCGTAGGTTGGGATGCAATCCCAACATTAAAGGCTTCCGCATATGGCGCGGTGTTTCGATGTGCAAAGGTATGAATGTTGGGATTTGCGGCCCAACCTACGTTCTACCTATTCGTGTTTGTGCACATGGGCGTGCTCTCGCGAGCCGTGCCGATGTCGATGAACGTGCGCGAGATTGACTCGCTCGAGTAAGGCCAGATCGCCGAGGGCTGTGTCGACCGGGCCATCGTAAACAAGACGTCGATCCTCGCCGATGATCAGGCAGCGCTCGCCGAACTCGGCAGCCATCGACAGGTTATGCGTACTCACGACCACCGTGGCTTCGGTATCGAGCAGAAAATCCACCAGCCATCCGGTCGCCTTCGGGTCGAGGCTTGCGGAAGGCTCATCCAGCAATATCACTTTTGGATCGAGCGCGAGGATGGCCGCCAGGGCCACCTTCTGTTTCTCGCCGCCGGAAAGCGTAAACGGAGCCTTGTCGAGCACAGCCTGCAAACGCAGTTCCTTTGCCCATCGGGCGACACGGGCATCCGCATCCGGCCAACCAAGTTTGCGCGGCCCGTATGCGATCTCGTCGCGCACGGTCGGGTTGAACAGCATTGCATCCGGATGCTGGAACAGCAGCACCACTTCCTGACGAAAGCGGCGTGCCCAGCTTTTTTCGCGCATTTGTCCCGGGCTTACTTCTTCGTCGCAGTAGCGATAGGTGCCCGCGGTCGGGAACACGAGCCCGTTCAACATCTTCAGAAGCGTCGACTTGCCGCAACCGTTGGCGCCCAGTAGTACGGCCTTTTCACCAGCGCGCAATGTGAACGAGATATCGGTCAACGCTTGCGGCGAATCCGGCCAGCCGAAGTTTGCACCATTCAGTTCAATCATCGAAGCATCCCCGTGAGCGCATCGCCATCGCGGTCTCGGCAGCGCCGCATACCGACTTGTCGAGCAAGCTGCTTGCCTGGGCGGATGCATGTCGCGCGCGGTCGGTCATGCTTGCCGGTGCAGAATTGCGGCTGATGAAGGCGAGCCGGAAATCACGAATGATGCGCGAGAAAGCAACTACCTGCCCAACCGCCAGCGCCGCAATAAAGGACAGCGTGCGCGAAAAAGCGAGTGCCTGCAGCAGGTTCACCCGGCTGATGAACCAGAAGCCGAGGAAGACGAGCAGCAGCACACGCAGATTGACCAGGAGCAGATAGGTGCCGGAGAAACGATCCTGCCAAAGCGCCACTATCACATAACCGATACTGACCGAAAGGTTGAATGCCAGAACCGCAACCGACGCGCGACGCAGCAGTTTCCAGCGCGCTGCTCCACTCAGCGCCACCGACGAGACAAGGGCAACTGCCAACGCCAACGGATCATGCACAAAAGTGATGGCGACTACCGCCGCCAGGTAAACACCAAGCCACTCTTTTGCATTCAGTCTTGCGCGCCAGCTTGTGGTCGGCCTCGCGCTGCTTGCTGCGATCGTTTTTGTATTCATGCCGGACTCCATTTGCGGCTTTGCGCGAAACGCCAGACGAAGAGCGTCAACACCGCCTCGCCGATTCCAATCAATACATGCGGGATGAGTACGGCGGGCAGCACTATGGAAAAGCCGAACGGAAAGAACAGCGGCGTGCCGTCTTCGCGCTGCGCAATCAACGGTTGAACACCGAGCAGCAGCGCCACGATCAATCCGGAAAGCATCACCGAACACCATGCGGCTACGGCAACTGCGGCTGTCTCGTTCACGCCGCGCAGAACGCGGTATGTGACCGACGTGATCATCGCACCGGCCAGGCCCATTGCAAGGGCGTTGATTGGCAGCGCAGTGATGCCGCCCGCACCGAACAGCAGCGATTGCAGCAGCAGCACCAGGCTGTAGGAAAGAAAGGCCAGCCGCACGCCGAAAAGGAGCGTGAGCATCGCTACGCCCAGCGCATGACCGGAGGTGCCTCCGGGTACAGGCACCATAATGAGCCCGAGTCCGTAGGCCAGCGCCGTCAGCGCTGCGAGTTTCGGAACAATCTGCTCATCGAGGTGGTCGCGCAGGCTGCGCGCCGCCCATGCCCAGGCAAGCCCTGCCGCTGCATAAGCGGGCAGGTAGGTTTGCGGGGAAATAAAGCCGTCAGGAATATGCATGGTTACTTACTCGCTTGGTGCATCTCTGGATCCCACCTGCGCGGGGATGACAGTTTTGGGGGCCGACCGGAATATTTCGCTTTGATAGACTGCTAGCGGCGTTCATAAC